>JAAAOH010000223.1 GCA_009908925.1 Spirochaetota bacterium
AAGTGCTTCCGGCCCAGGATCTCACCATCTCCCTGGCCCTGCAGGAAGACCTCAGACCCGAGGACGATCTGATCGACGAAGGAGGGAGCAAGCTGCAGCCCGCCGGTGGCGGGCGCGTGGACAGCCAGTATACGAGCGTCGAGCTCGACGGTGCGCTGACGAGCACGCTCTTCTACACCGTCTTCGGGAGCTTTCAGACAGGACGCATGCTGAGTTACGTCGAGGACGACGACACCGTCGATGGAGGGTCGTACCGATACAAGCCGATCTTCGCCGGGGCAGGTGGCGCAGGGATGCGCTACTACGTTCCCGAAGTGCTTGCCCAGCGCACCGGATTCAATGTTCTCTTCGGCACGGGAGACTCGGACGCCACGTCGGTCATCGAGGGAAACGAAGAGGACGCATCGACGCTCTTCGTGCCCATTGCCGGGGCGACCGTGGGACAGGTGCTCGGGGCGGGGCTCGGCAACAACGTATCGGTTCACGCCTTCTACTCGATAAAGCCCTTCGTTGATTCGCCGACGCGTGAGATACAGGACCTGCAGTTCGGCCTCGATGCCTTCACCTTTATCAGGCTCGTCGAGGGGCCGGTTGCCGCAGATGGTGTGCGTCCCGGCGGTTCGGGGAACTACCTCGGGAGCGAGATCGATGCCAGCGTGAACTACAGACCGTTCTCCGACCTCGGAATTTCGCTTGCAGGCGGGGTATTCTTTCCTAATGGGGCCGATGACGGTCCGATTGCCGAGACCGAGCGTGATCCATCTTATGCAATGAAGCTCGAGGCCTCGCTCAGTTTCTAGGAGGTTTCTGTTATGACGAGACGACGACTGCTCGTGATATTGCTCGCAGTCCTCATTGCCACGGGAGCCGTCGCCCAGCAGACGGCGGTGTTCGAGGACGTATCGGGCAAGGTAGAGGTTCGGCCCCCCGGGGGCGCCTGGCGCGCCGCGCAGGAGGGGCAGCAGATCCCCATGAATGCGACGGTCTCGACGGGTTTCGGCTCCGAGGCGACCCTCGCGCTCGGACGATCGACGGTGATTATGAAGGCGTTGAGCCGAATGACCGTGGAAGAACTCGTGGAGCGCGAAGGTACCGTGAGCACCAGCGCCCGTCTGGGCGTGGGACGTGTGAGTGCCCGCGTGCGCTCGGCCGAGGGTGTGCGTACGAACTTCCAGATCCGCGGACCCATCGCGACAGCATCGGTGCGCGGCACCGGCTTCGACTTCGATACCTTCATGCTCTTCGTCACCGAGAATGAAGTCGAGCTCATGAACCTTCTCGAACAGTGGCGAACGGTCCTCGAGGGGCAGTCTGCCAGCACCGACGGCTTCGGCTATCCCGAGGATCCCGAGCGCGGCTTCATATCACGCACCACCACTGATACGACGCCGGCAGCGGTATCGACCGGCCTGCCGCAGGGGCGCCGCGGGGGCTCGGGCGGCCGCGGGTTCGGGAGCATCGTCGTTACGGTGAAGGAATAGGCGTGAGCCCCTCAGAGGCACACGGGAGAATGAATATGAAAAGATCAACGGTAATTCGAATACTGGCGCTTGCAGTAGCGCTCCTGATACTCGGCGTTTCATGCTACTGGACGCCGCAGGATGAGGAGAACGTCGAGGGCTCGCTCAGTCTCGACATGAGCGGCATCGCCACCCAGGCTGATGTCACCGGCGATACCGCCCGCGTCTATCTCCTCGCGGAGAAGGGCAAGGCCCAGGGCCTCTACCCCCTCGGCGACGGCGAGGACTACGTCGATGTCGATGTCGACGATACCCTCACCATCGACGGCATCGCCCCCGGCTTCAGCTACCGAGTCCTGATTTCCTTCGGCACCGACCGCGGCAGCTGGTTCGAGGTCACCGAGTACGCCGAGTCCGACCCCGTGGAAGTGGAGTCGGGGTCGCAGGCGGAGGTGACGGTTTCGGTGGTCGACGCCACCCAGTTTCTTACCTATCCGAGCTCTGGTGCAGCTGGTCTGAATGGGAAGGAGCTCAATGGGGTTGTTTTTTCGACGAGTGTCTATGCCGCCGATTCTGATCGGGTGTACGACATCGCGACCGGTCTGGAGTCGGCGAATACTACCAACATCACGCCCGTCATCAATTCCGTGTCTCGCGGTGATGCCACAAACCCGGTTCTAGTCAATACGCAGGGCGGTATCTACGCTCCGACAAACAGCCCGCTTTCCGGTGACTATATTGACCCGGTTACGCTATCTACTGCGTTCGACGGTCGCGTGATCCTTCAGGGCCCCGGTATTATCGCTGCTGCGGACGCAATCGGCGCTGCCGCCGATGATTGGGCAGTTGTGGACTTAGGCGACACAATTGCGGGTGATCCTATTCGCGATTATGCGGTTAGCGGGACCAATGCTGCGGTCGTTAGCGCTCTCGGTAGCTTCACCTCGAACTCGACTGAGTTCAGCGGTCTGAATGACGGCAGTACCTGGGACGACATCTCTGACCTGGTGACGTTCCTCGATCAAGACATTCCCGCCCGCATCCTATCCGTGGGCTACGGGGAGGCGACCCTGTTCGCCCCCGGCACGAGCCTCTACGTCGGGACCGACGACGGTGTATACGAGTACGACACCAATGATAGCGGAAATACGGGTGGGCCACTATTCCAGTCGTCGAACACCATCATCTCCAAGATCGCCTCCAATAGCGATGGTGACGTGGCGTTCCTCGGCCCCTACTACCTCTTCATCTACGATGAAAGCGAGAGCAGCGTTAGCCGTTTTCCGTTCGTCGCCGGTTTCCCCGGGAACCCGACAGATATGACATGGGATGACAATGATCCGGGATCGCTCTACATCACCGGAAAAGAGGGTATCGTGAGAATCGGGACGCCGACGCCTTAAAGCCACGGCTCCAGCGCATGCCGCAGAACCAGCTTATCATCAACAATCCATGGCCGCTTCAGCCCGCACAGGGCGAAGCGGCCTATTTTCTTGGCCGGGCGCGGCGCCCCGAGTCGGCTGCGCGTTCCGCGCCCCGCCGTTGCCACCCATCCGGCGAGTAAGTTGTAACATTTTAGGCCCAATTTGATACAAATCATGTAACATTTTAGGTCTAATCATTTACAAGTTTGGCCGCCCGGGCCATACTGTAGCCGTGTTCATCCGCCGCCGTCTGCAGCACGCCCTCGAGAACTGGTATCGTTCCGACGATCGGAAGCCGCTTGTGGTACGCGGTGCACGCCAGACAGGCAAAACCACCGCGGTCGACGCCTTCGGTCGTACACTGGCCGGCTATGTCTACCTCAACCTCGAGCGCAGCGAGGACCGGGCGCTTTTCGAGCGCGACCTGCCCTTCGGACAGCTACTGAAGGCGATCGCGCTCGAGAAGAACGTCGATCTCGACGGGGCCGAGCGGCTCCTCTTCATAGACGAGGTACAGGCATCTCCCGGCGCGATTGCGTCGCTCAGGCATTTTGCGGAATACGAAGGGGCGCCACCGGTGGTAGCGGCAGGATCGCTTCTCGAAGTGTATCTAAGCCGCTATGAAGTGAGCTTTCCGGTCGGGCGGGTGGAGTATCGTTACTGCTATCCCTTGAGTTTCTCGGAGTTTCTTTCGGGGTATGGTTCGCGGCAGCTCACTGAGGCGTACGAGCAGACTCCGGTACCCGAATACGCCCTGCCGAAGCTCTTCGATGCGTTTCACGAGTACGCGTTCGCAGGCGGCATGCCCGAGATCGCCTCGGCATACCTCGACCATCGTGATGCTCGTCGGCTGCGCCCGCTCTACGACGCTCTCGTGCAGTCGTTTGAAGACGACGCCGGAAAGTACGCCCGGAGCCCGGCAGGCTACCAGGTGCTGCGCCACGTCATCGAGACCGCGCCCCTGGAGGCGGGAACCCGCGTGAAGTTTCAGGGATTCGGGAACTCCACGTACCGCTCCCGAGAGGTTGGAGAGGCCCTTCGCACGCTCGAGCGGGCGATGCTGCTACATCTCAGCTACCCGGTCACGACGACGGAGCCCCCCTTCCAGCCCAACCGGAGGCGCTCGCCGAAGCTTCATGTCCTCGACACGGGTCTCGTGAACCACGCGGTGGGCCTTGCCTCCGAGTACATCGGACTGGACGATTTGAGCGCTGTATACCGGGGCCGCATCGCCGAGCACGTCGTGGCGCAGGAGCTTCAGGGGGCGGACTTAGACCGATCGGTGGATGTGCGATTCTGGGCCTCTGAGAAGGCAACGAGCGCGGCGGAGGTGGACTTCGTCGTTCCGGTCGACACGAGGCTCGTACCGGTTGAGGTAAAGAGCGGCAAAGCGGGCAGGCTACGATCGCTTCACGTGTTTATGGAGAGGGTGGATCACGATCTGGCAATTCGGCTTTACCGGGGGCCGATCCGCACGGACACCATCGAAACGTCGGAAGGCAAGCGTTTCCGCCTGCTCAATCTGCCGTACTTTCTCGCCGCCCGCCTCCCGGCCTACATCGCCCGCGCCGGGTTCTGAAGCCCGGCGGTATGCCGCATGGGGTACAGGCTCCCTGATACCTCAGAAGCCCAGCCGGAACCCCAGGTCGGCGCCGAAGGAGCCGGTGCCCGTGGAGTAATTCCCGTGCAGGAAGATGGCGCTCTTACCAAGGCGGATGTCGAAGCCTGTCGCCATGAGCATCGCGAGGTCGTAGGAGATGACCTCGGCCTCTGGCTCGTCGGCGGTGTAGCTGCTTCCGCCCTGTGTGGCGTCGAAGTTGTCCACGGTGCCGAGGTAGCGGCTTCGCTGCAGGTAAGGTGAGATGCGCAGGAACGGCACGAAGAATGCCAGGCTCTTCGAGGCGTAGAGGTCGAGGCCTGCGGTGTGCACGGTGCCTGAGATATTGAGGTCGCCCTGGACGGTGAGCGTGTCACCCCCGCCGGCATCCTGGCTGAAGTCGTCGAGGCTGTACCCGATACCGAGGGTAGAGAAGGTGTAGCCGCCGCCTACCGCGATTGCCGGCAGCGCGCCGATCTCGGAGATCAACGTCTTACGGCCCCTGAGGCCCAGGTTCAAGGCGCCGACGTCAACGGCATCGTCGGTGAGCCCGCCGACGAGCTGCCGCGGCATGCCCGAAACGAGGGCTGCAAACTGCGCGTCCCCTATGCCAAAACCGACAGCGACCCGCAGGACCGGGTAGGGAAAGAGGGAATCATAGAACCCCGAGACTGACGATGGCAGCTCACCGAAGGCGTCTTCCATCAGAGCCGGTGCGTTCAGTACATCGTAGCTCCCTGAATCGACATCATCCTTGAAGCCGTCTGAGAACACCGCGCCGGTGGTGAACGCAACAAATAGATTGCCGTAGTTCTCTCGCTCGGCGTCGTAGAGGCCGTCGCCGAGGATGGACGCTTGCTGCACGTGCGGCAGGATTTCCCGTCCGAGCGACTCGAAGAGTGTTTCGAAGTCGTTCTCCAGCCCTTCCCAGTCCTGTGCCGGCAGCATCTGCACGCCGGCAACGAGCACGAATACGGATACCACGAACAGAATGCGTCTCATTTCGCCTCCCTGAGCTGCGCGGCGAACCGCTACGGCTGCTACCGATATACTGATTCAATACGTCGACAAAATCAACTCGGACGGCGGACGATTTCACGAGACGACTCATCGCGTCTGCGCGTTTCGATCATAATCTAAATGTGTTTCAATCTCTGCATTCTTTCGACTGTGATCGAACTACGCCGAAGCTCATATCTGGAGCGACTCACACATTATGCATCCGCGCCGGCTGTAACCGTATTAACGGGTCTGCGTCGCGTCGGCGATCTCGGCCTCCGCAGGGGCCTCGTGGGACGGCGGGCGGAGGATCTTTCCGGACTTCTCGAGAACCTGGTCTACCTCGAGCTCAGGCGGCGGGGCTTCGACGTCTTTGTGGGCAACTTTGGTGATCTGGAAATCGACTTCGTCTGTGAGCGGGCCGAGTCCCGCACCTATGTCCAGGTCGCATACGTGATCGAATCCGCTGCTACACTCGAGCGTGAGCTGCGACCGCTATTGGGCGTCCCTGACGCCTACCCGCGGGTACTTCTCAGCATGGATCCACTCGAGCCGGGTAGGCTCGAGGGAGTTCGGTGGCTCAATCTTGTCGACTTTCTCCTGGGCGCGGAGCTGTAGGCGCGCCGACCCTCAAACCGCATTCCGCGCCGAGTTCACCGTTCGGGGGACGAAGCATCACGCGATCAACCGGAGTCGCTCATAACTTTCTCGGTTGGTCATCCGTTGTCTTCCGATAGGCCGGTTTAAGCTTTTCGAACATGGGGTAGTGCTTCACGTTTAGGGTCTTCAGCTCAGCATCTTCGGCATCCACCGTCGCTGCCACAATGGCGTCAGCCAGGCCCAGTCCGTGGGATTTTGTGTAGTTTCTGGAGTAAAGTCCTCCAGCCCGGGCGATCTCCGTTGAAACGGGAACGATCCGGAAAAGCCCCACGAGCCGATCAAGCGCGGCGAGTTCCGTCTGACCCTTGACGCCGGCGTATAGTTCAGCCACAACGACAGCCGGCAGAATGACCTGCTGAGACACCTCCCGGATGAGGGCAACTGCGGCGGGGTTGCCGCGGAGGTAGTCGACGAGGACATCGGTGTCAAAGAGGACGGGCTTCCGCATCTACATCACCCCCGGTCCCACGAACGCCTGACTGCACCGAAATCGGGAAGGTCGTCACGATCTCGCCACAGGCCTGCGACCTCCTGAAGAACGGCGTCTCGTCGACTTTCCGCTTCGAGTTCAAGAAATCGGTCCACAGCTTCCCGTATCAATTCCGACTGCTTCTTGCCGGTAGCTTCGGACACGTCGTCGAGTCCGGCTCGCTCCTCTTCCGTCAGATATACCTGCGTTCTAACCACGGCTCACCTCCGGTGTATACACCGGTATTATACATTACAGCTGTTCTTGTCAAGGCCGACCTTCGACGTAACCGGCGGTTAGGTCGTAGGGCTGTTGCCGAAAGGTTTTTCACCGGAAAACAGACACGCGTGTCCCGTGGAGCGTAGCGCCGGATGAGCTGCAGGCGCTGATAGGAGCCGTCGACAGAATCGCGACGATGCGATGTAGGCAACGCAAGAGCGTCGACTTTCCTGAACCGTTCGGGCCGAGAGGGCCGATCAACACTCGAGCGTGAGCTTCGCCCGCTTCTCAGCGTCCCCGACGCCGAACCTCAAACCGCATTCCGCGCCGAGTTCACGATGATCGGGAGCGACTTCACTACCATCTTCTCGAAGATGCCGCGAAGTTCCTCGGTGTCGGCGGCCTCGCCCGGCCCCGCGGCACCGGCCGCGTTTCCGGCCCCGGCTCCGGCGTCCTCCTTGCCGCCCGCGTTCGCGGCCCCAGTCCCGCCGCCCGCGCCGGCCATGGTTCCGGTAGCCGCACCGGTGGTGGCCGCGCCCGTGGTCGGTGCAGGCGTACCGTCTCCGAGCTCACGGAGCTTCGACAGGGCATACTGCTGAATGACGAGCACCGGCAGCACGATCTCCTCGCGCGTGCGGATGGAGTCCCGCATTGACGGGTCGGTCGCCATGAGCTCGCGGCTTCCCGAAATCCGCGCAAAGGCCTGCTTGGTCAGCTCGGCCTCATCACGCAGCCGCCGCCAGAAGTCACCGAACTCGCTGTCGTGTTCGAGGTAGCTCGTCAGTGGATAGTAGGTCTTGGAGAGGCTCTGTCTGGTGTTCTCAACGAGGGTGCGGAAGAACAACGACTGCTCGTAGAGGCGTGCAACCTGCTCGAGTCGTCCGGCTTCGATCTGCTCGTTCAGGGCCGACCCGAAACCGAAGTATCCGGGAATGTTCTGCTTGAGCTGGCTCCAGGCGCCGACGAAGGGAATGGCGCGCAGATTCTCCAGGCTCAGGCGACCCTGGCTCGATCGGCTTGTGGGCCGGCTCGCGATATTGGTGAGCCCGTAGAAGCGAAGAGGTGTCATCCGCTCGAGGTAGGGGATGAACTTCTCGTGCTCGCGGAGCGCACGGTAATGACGGTGCGCGGCCCGGGAGATCTCCTGGAGGAGATCCTCGTCCTCGCGTGTGAGCGTCGAGCCCTGCTCGGGGTAGAGCTGATTCTCGAGGCCCGAGGTCACCAGTTGCTCCAGGTTGTGCCGGGCGGACTCGTGCGTGCCGAACTTGGAGCTCACCGTCTGACCCTGTATGGTCAGATGAATCTCACGGCTTTCGATGGCACGGCCCATGGCACGGTAGAACTTGTAGGTGTTCCCCCCGCCACGGGCGGGTGGACCGCCGCGACCGTCGAAGAAGACCACACGGATACCGCGCTCGCGGGCAAGCTCGGTCAGTCGCTGCTTGGTGCGATATATCTCCCAGTTGGCGGTGACGTAGCCGCCGTCCTTGGTCCCGTCGGAGAAGCCAAGCATGATGTACTGCGTGTTTCCCCGGCCTGAGAGGTGCTCCTGATAGATCCGATGGCTATAGAGCTCGCGCATGATCCCGTAGGCGTTCTCGAGGTCGTCGACCGTTTCGAAGAGGGGAACGATGTCGAGGTCGATCGTCTCACCGCCGGGCAGTGCGCATCGCGTTAGGAACCAGACCTCGAGGATGTCGGCGGCCGACCGCGTATTGCTGATGATGTAGCGGTGCATCCCGCGTGGGCCGTTCGTCCGCTGGATGGCCCGGGCGGCCCGCAGCGAGAGCACGGTATCACGGGTTATGCCGCGGGCTACCTGCCCGAGAATGTCACCCTCGTAGGGGAGCATGCCCGAGAGCTCCTCGAGTACGGCTATGCGCTCCTCGACGGTAGCGCCGCCGTAGTCGGTTTCGAAGTGTGGCTCATCGCCCTCGGTCTGTTTCGCCATCTGCCGTTCGAGCACCGAGATGATGTCGGTGATGACTGTGGTGTGGACCCGGCTGTCCTGTCGGAGGTCCATCGAGGCAAAGTGAAAACCGAAAATGCGCACCTTGAGCATGAGGTCCTGGAGCTCCTCGGCAAACAGGCCCATGTGGTCGCGATAGAGCTGGGTTTGCACGTCGGCGAGCTCGTCGAGAAGCTCCTCCGCGTTGTCGTAGGCGTCCTCGCTTGCATCCTCCCAGTCGCCCTGCGCCGTGTAGTCGACCTGCTGGATGCGGATGAGTGGATAGAGGGTCACGTTCAGCCGATCGCGGATCCGCTCCATTGCTTCATGGACTCCGGGGAAGGTGAGGCGGCGAAGAAGCTCGCGTACATCGCCGAGGTA
>JAAAOH010000353.1 GCA_009908925.1 Spirochaetota bacterium
GGAAGCGGAGCCCGAGCTCGGGGCATACGACAGCATCAGTCTCGCGGTTGCGGCGGGAGACCCCCAGACGGCGATCGCCGCCTATGAGGAGGCTCGACTGCGTGACCCCGATCGCCCCGAAACGATGCTGCTCCTGGCAAACCTCATGATTTCCGCGGGCCGGCTCGAAGAGGCCGAGGGCGTGCTCGACGAAATCCTTGCCGAGCATCCCGACCATGCCGACGCCCTCTACCAGAAGGCGCTGATCGCCGGTGCGCGGGGCGAGACCGATCGCAAGGAGACTCTTCTCCAGCAGGTCGTATCGCAGCACGAAGAGCACGCCCCCTCGCACGCCGCCCTCGGCGAGCTCTATCTCGAACAGGAGAGTTACAGCCGGGCGCAGGAGGCCTTCGAGCGCGGTCTCGCCGCCGACGAGGAGAACTTCGTGGCGTTGATCGGCCTCGGAAACGTATACCTGCGTACCGAGCAGCCTGCGCAGGCTGAGGAAACGCTGACACGAGCCATCGAGCAGGAGCCGGACTACCCCTTCGCATATGTCGACCGGAGCCGGGCGCGAATCGCGGAGTACGAGCTCGAAGGCGCGGAAGAAGACCTGGACCGGGCTATCGAGCTCGAGCCCGAGTATCCCTGGAACTACTTCGACCGGGGTCGCGTGAGAGTGGAGCTGGGACGATTGCAGGGGGCAGAGGAAGATTTTACGAAGACGATTGAAATGATGCCCGGGATGTTCATGGCCTACGTGGAGCGTGGACGCGTGCACGACAGCCTCGGAGACCGGGAAGCGGCCTACGAGGACTACAGGCGAGCGCTGGAGCTCCGACCCGACTATCACCCCGGTTACGCGCCCTACGGCATGTATGCGTTCATGGAGAACGACTGGGAGACCGCTGCGGAGATGTTTCGAAAGGCCTTTGAGCGGGAGCCCCGCGCCTACAATTATCCGCTGCTGACCGCGCTCTCGCACCGCGAGGCCGGGCGGGACGAGGCGGCCCGCACGTATATCGAGTCTGTACTCGCGGATATACCCCGTGACACGCTGTACTATGACATGGCACGCTACTATCTGACCCCGCAGGGCGATAGCTCCCTGTTGCGCAGAATCGAGCGCAGTGACGATTCCGTCGTCAAAGCGCAGCTGCTGTTTCACTTCGGGGCTCTCTACGAGCTCGAAGGGCGCGTGCGGCTGGCACAGACGATGTACGTCGAGGTAGAAGACCAGGGAGGTCCGGCCGTCATAGAGAAGCGACTCGCGGCACGGAAGCTCGAAGGTGATGATTAACCAATGAAGGGCATTCAGGAGCTGATCTCGCACATCGACCTCGAGCGGGAAGTCGTCATTCAGGCGCACGACTTCCCTGATCACGATGCGGTCGGTACCGCCTACGCCCTCTCGCGGCTGCTCGCAGCGAATCGGATTTCGTCCAGGCTCTGCTATGGGGGCGAGATTCAGAGCGAGTCGCTTGCCGAGATGATCCGAATCCTCGAGATTCCCATCACCGCCTGTGGCGAGGCGGGACTGGATGACGATGCGCAGATCATCATCGTCGACGGCTTCGTCGGGAACACGAACATTCGCGGTGTTCCGGGCGAAGTCGTCGGCGTCGTCGACCATCACGTTCCGCCGACCGAGCCGAACTGCAAGTACTTCGATATTCGCCCCCACATGGGCGCCTGCTCGACTATCCTCTACGAGTACTACAAGATCTCGACGACGGAAATGGAGCCGAACGTCGCCACGGGGCTTCTCATCGGTCTGATGATGGATACCGCCTTCATGACGCGCGGGGTCGCTCCCGTCGACCTCGAGGCATTCTCCTCGCTCTTTTTTACCGGCGACTGGCAGACCGGGAGCAGGCTGCTGAAAAACTCGCTCTCGCTTGCGGACCTCTCGGTCTTCCGGGAGGCCATCAATGCGTGTATAGTGGCGACCGACTTCTGCTTCGTGCCCGTAACGAAGGAGTGCACGCCCGAGGTCATGGCCCTCGTGGCCGATTTCTTTCTCGGACTTCGAGAGATTCACTTCGTCGTCGTGCTCGAGCCCGAGCGCGAGGAGTACCGCATTTCGGTGCGAAGCGAGGACAATTCGCGTCCCACGGACGTCATCATAAAGAAGGCGCTCGACGGCATCGGCTCCGGCGGCGGCCATGTGCACATGGGCGGCGGGAGCATACCGCGAGATCTCTTCCCCGGCGAAGAGGTGCTGCGAAAGCGGTTTCTGAGGGCAATGGGGAAGGGGTAAACGCACAGTGGAAGAAGTAGTGCAGACACACGATGCCCGAACGACCGTCGAGGTCGCCGGGAAGCACATAACGCTCATCGGCACCGCTCACGTCTCCGAGGAGAGCGTGAAGGATGTAACCGAGGCCATAGACGAGCTTGCCCCCGAGCGGGTCTGCGTCGAGATCGACCAGGCACGCTTCAAGGCGATGACCGAGGGGCAGGACTGGTCGAACCTCAACATCTATCGCGTCATCAAGGAGCGCAAGGGGTTCCTCCTGCTCGGAAACCTGGTGCTTCAGTCCTTCCAGCGCCGCATCGGTGAGGAGCTCGGCATCAAACCCGGTCAGGAGATGCGCGAGGCGGTGCGAGCCGCCGAGGAGCGCGAGGTCCCGGTGGCCCTCTGCGATCGTGATATCCAGGTTACCCTGCGTCGTGCCTGGGCGAACACCGGATTGTGGGGCAAGAACAAGATGCTGGCGGCTCTTCTGAGCTCTCTCTTCACGCGAGAGGAACTGTCTCGCGAAGAGATCGAAGAGCTCAAGCAGAAGAGCGCCCTGCAGGGGATGATGGAGGAGCTCGCGGACTTCCTGCCCTCGGCCAAAACCGTTCTCATCGACGAGCGCGATCAGTATCTGGCAACCCGCATCTTCGAGCAGCCCGAGACGAATATCGTGGCCGTGGTCGGCGCGGGGCACGTGAATGGGATCGTCGAGCATCTCCATCGCCTCGGACGGGGTGAGGAGGCGGCCGTGTCTCTCGATGAGCTCGAGGTGATCCCGCCGAAAAAGGCGATAACGCGGGCGCTGCCCTACGTAATCCCTGCCCTCGTGCTGGGGCTCATCGGGTGGGGCTTCGTGCAGTCGGGCTGGCAGGGTGGTCTGGAGCTCTTCATGCGCTGGGTTCTGGTGAACGGCACCCTCTCGGCGATCGGCGCGCTCATTGCGCTCGCGCATCCCGTGACCATCATCGCTTCCTTCGTGGCCGCTCCCATTACCTCGATGAATCCGACGATCGGCGTGGGTATCGTCACCGGCCTGCTCGAAGCGGTGGTCCGCAAACCCCGGGTCCTCGATTTCGAAAACCTGCAGCGGGATATCCTCTCGGTGCGGGGCTTCTTCCGAAACCGCGTGACCCACGTGCTGCTGGTGTTCTTCTTCTCGAGTCTCGGCAGTGCCATCGGGACCTTCGTGGCGTTTCCGTTCCTGTTTCCCGGCAGCGTGTAACGGGCGGCCCCGCAGTGCGGGCGGCCCGAACCCCGGCGCCGCCACTACCCCCGTCCGCCGGCCCCGAACACCGCCTTGATGCAGTCACTTACCGAGTCCACGCGGACCCATCCCTCCTCGGGCGCCTCCCCCTCTCTCACCCGTCGCGGCCCGACGAGCCGCTCGTAGCCCATCTCGCGGGCGGCGCGAAGCCTGCGCCGCAGCTGCGCGACGGGGCGGATCTCGCCGGCAAGGCTTATCTCGCCCGTGACGGTGGTTGCGGTCGGCACCGACATCCCGGTCCGCGCGGAGTAGAGGGCGAGGGCGAGGGGAAGCTCCACACCCACCTCACCGATCCTGATCCCGCCGGCCACGTTCACGTAGATATCCTGGTCGGAGAAGCTGACGCCGACATGCTTCTCGAGTACGGCGGCGACACGCGAGATGCGGCGTGAGTCGATGCGGTCGGAGAAGGTGCGGGAAACTCCGCCTTTGGCGGGGACGGTCAGTGCCTGTATCTCCACGAGCAGGATTCGGCTCCCCTCGTAGACGGGGGCAACCACGACTCCGGCGGGAAGCGAGCCCTCCCGCTGCACGAGAAAGACCGAGGCGGGATCAGTGACCTCGCGCAGGCCCTGTCCCTCCATGGCGAATAGCCCGATCTCATCGGTCGAGCCGAAGCGGTTTTTGCTGGCGCGCAGAATGCGGAGATGCTCCTCGGCGTGTTCGAAGTAGAGCACGGAGTCGACCATGTGCTCGATGACCTTCGGGCCGGCGATGGAGCCCTCCTTCGTGACGTGGGCAACGAAGAACACTGCCGCGTCGTGGGCGCGAACCCAGTCGAGAATCTCGTAGGTCGAGTACTTGATCTGATTGACGGTGCCCGGATAGGGGCCGGCCTCCGCCGAGTGAAGCGACTGCACGGAGTCGATGACGATGAGCTCCGGAGCGCGCTCATCGAGGGCCCGGGTAATGGACGCCGTATCGCCGTCGCAGAGGAGATCGATGTCTGCAGTTGCGCCGAGGCGCTCCGCACGCAGGCGGATCTGTCGTGCCGATTCCTCGCCGGAGACATAGAGTACGCGACGGGAGGCGAGGGCGGCGGCAGTCTGCAGCATGAGGGTCGACTTTCCGATGCCGGGCTCCCCGCCGAGGAGCACCGACGCTCCCGACACCACACCGCCGCCGAGGACGCGGTCGAGCTCGCCGATGCCCGTCTCGATCCGCGGGGCCTCGTCGGTCGAGGCCGTCGCGACCGACTCGACGCGGGCGCGACGGTCGCGCTCCCGGCCGCCGGCCGCGCCGCTACCGCCGGAGCCCTGAGAGGCGCGGCCGGCGGGCGCGCGGGTCTCCTCCACGAGGGTGTTCCACTCGCCGCACTGCGGACAGCGACCGAGGGCTCCTGATGATCGCAGGAGGTGCATCGATAGACGGTCTTGCTTCGCGCCATGGTCGGCCATTCTACCTTGACGGGTCGCAGGGGGCCAAGTATCGTGACTCGCGACGATGGGAAGCACGCCCGCGGATCAGCACATCCTCGCCGTAGCAATAGACGGATTCTCGCGGCTCCTTGCGCGCGACGAGGCACGGGCCATCGACCTTCTCGAGGAATACGAGCGCCTGGTTCGCGAGTACGCCGGTCACCGCGGAGGGGAGCTCATCAGGAGAAGCGGCGACGAATCTCTGCTGGGCTTCGCTGATGCGGTCTCCTCGGTGCGAGCAGCATTCGACCTGAGCGAAGCCTGGAACGACGGCACGCGCCCCCGGCTGCGCATGGGGCTGGCCGCGGGCCCGGGGGATGCGGGGGCGGGGGACGGCAGGCCGGAGGATACCGGGCCGGCGGCGAGCACCGCCGACGGGCCGGCCGCGCGTGCGGCGATGCGGCTTCAGTCTGTGTCGACCGCGGGTACACTCGGGGTGACCGGCCCGGTGCTCGAGGAGATTCGCGGAGAGCTCGAGTACGTGAGGGTCTCGCTTGGCGAGCTGCACCTCAGCGGTCGCAGTGACGGTCTCCCCGCATTTGCCCTGACGCTCCCCGGCGGCGCCGGGGGCGTGGCCGGGGCGGCGGGTGCGGCGGCCGCGGGCAACGCCGCCGACACAGGCCGCACCGACGCCGGCGCAGAGGGACGGCGGGAGCTTCCCCCGTCCATGTATCCGACCCGCCGTGCCTCGGGTAACGAACGGGAGGACCGCGAGGCGGAGGCGGCCTGGGACCAGGCACTGGAAACCCCGACCGATACCGGGGCAGACGAACCGGACCCCCTCGTCGAGGAGTATGTCGACCAGACCGAGGAAGCCGCCGCTCAGGCCGTGGCCGGCTTTCGAGGCCACGCAGCCGTGTACACGGCCGTGAACGCCGGGCTCTTCGGCATCTGGGCGTGGACCGGAGCGGGGTTCCCCTGGTTTCTCATTCCGCTCTTCGCCTGGGGAATCGGACTTTCCTCCCATTACGACGCGATGAGGCGGCAGCGACTCGAGTCCCGTGAGCTGAGCGAGCTGCCCATCGAAACGCGCGAGCAGCTTCGTACCTACCGGCAGTACACGAAAGCCCGCGCGGGATGGCGCGGCCATCTCGTATCGACCGGCGCGACCTCGGCGCTGCTGTTTACCATCAACATGATCACGTCACCCGGGTTTCCCTGGTTCCTCTTTCCCGTCGGCGGCATGGCGATCGGACTGGTGTCCCACTACCCGCGATATCGCTCGAAATCGCAGCGGCTCCTTGCGAGAATCCGTGAACTTGCCGCGCCCGGCCGCGTTGCGAACGCCGAGCGCACCCTCGGCCGGCAGCGTCGCAGGTCGGAAGCCGGCTCGACCGCCTCACGCCGCCGCGATGGGCGGTCCGCGGGTGCGTACGCGGGGAGCGCGCAAGCGGGGCGCGCCACTCCCGTCGAGGAGGCGGACACTCTCCGAGCGGACATCCTCGAGCAGGTTACCGCGGCTCCCGAGCTTGCGCGCGAGAGCTTCGACTCGGTCCTCGAGGAATACCTCGCACGGATCCGTTCCCTGTCGCAGACCCACGATGAGCTGGCCGCGACCGGGAACCGGGACGATCTCGAGCAGATCGAGGCGGAGGTGCGGGAGTTGCGAGGCAAGCTCGATGCGGCCACCGACTCGCGCCTGCGGAAGGAGTACGATCGCTCGATCGAGCAGCTCGAGAGGCAGAGGCGGAGCTATGAAGAGCTTCTACGTGATCAGGAGCTCATCGAGGTGAGGCTGCGTGCGGCAGTGAACATGCTGAAGCAGATGCGGGTCGAGGTTGCGCGCATGCGTGGCACGGGCGGCATCGAGAGCCTCGACGAGCTCAAACACCGTTCCGAAGAACTCTCCGGCTATCTCGCCGACCTCAGACAGGCCTACGACGAGCTCGACTCCCCGGATTCATGAGATGCGGCTCCTTCCCCGACACCGCCGGCCGCGGTCCGTGGCCTGGTCCGGCGCCGGCGACAGGACGGCGGCTATGGCGACCGCGCTTACTACTCGACAATCCCGACGAGCTCGACATCCAGCACGATGAAGGAGTTCGGCGGTATGATGTCGCGGGCACCCCGCGAGCCATAGGCGAGGTTCGGCGGAATGATGGCCCTGCGCTTCTCGCCGACACGCATGTCGAGGAGCGTTCGCTCCCATCCCTCGATGATTCTTTCCTCGCCGAGGGTGAACTCCACCGGCTCGTCCTGCTCCCGAGTGGACTCGAAGGGCATGCCGTTGAGGAGAAAGCCGGTGTAATGCACCGCGACCGTGTCCCCCGCCTCAGGCGAGGGACCCGAGCCCTCCTCCTCGATGACATAGCGCATGCCTTCCCCGGCGTCTTCGGCGTCCGGCCAGTTCTTATCGACGTAGGAAAGCTGTTGAGCCACTGTACGGCGCTGATCCTCACGACGTTCCTCGCGAAGCTCGGCGAGACGGTTGTCGAATGCGGCCTGATCGGTCTCGAAGTCGGTCGCGGACTCACCCTTGCGGATTATCTTCACTGTTTCGAGGGTGTCGCCCTCTTGAATCGAATCGACGACGTCCTGTCCCTCGACGACCTCGCCAAAGACCGAGTACTGCCCGTCGAGCCACGGCGCCGCGTTCTTCGTTATGAAGAACTGGCTCCCGTTGGTGTCGGGACCGCTGTTGGCCATTGAAACGACACCGGCAGAGCCATGGGTCAGGGACTCGTCGATCTCGTTCGGAAAGCGGTAGCCGGGCCCGCCCGAGCCGTCGCCATTCGGATCACCCGTCTGCACGACGAAGTCCTCGACCACGCGGTGGAACGAGAGTCCGTCGTAGAAGGGCTCGCCTTCGGGCGCGCTGGAATCGATCGTACCTTCGGCGAGGCCCACGAAGTTGGTGACTGTCAGCGGTGCCTTTTCATAGGCAAGCTCGATCATGATCGTGCCCCGGGTTGTCCCGAGCTCTGCGTAGAGCCCGTCTTCGAGGTCCGGGTATTCCTCGGCACAGCCCGCAAGCAGGGCCAGGCCGGCGAACAACGTCACGGCGATAGCGAAATAGCGTCTCATATTCTTCCTTTGCACGACTCGAAAATGCATGTTTCCGGCTGCCGGCGTCAACGCGAAGCAAGCTGCAGATGGCGCACCATGATGATGCCCTCGATGTCCCGGATGGCCTCCACCGACTTCACGCTGATGTCGCCGTCAATGTCGATAATGTTGTACGCGATGTCGTTCTTGTGGTGATTCACGAGGTCGAGGATGTTGATCTTTGCATCGGCGAGAATCTTCGTGACCTGTCCTACCATGTTCGGGATGTTTCGGTTGGCGATGAGCAGTCGATCGTAATTCCGAGCCGGCATCTGACACTCGGGAAAGTTCACCGAGTTCACCACGTTGCCGTACTCGAGAAACCCCCGCAGCTGCTGGGCGGCCATGACCGCGCAGTTTTCCTCCGCCTCGGGCGTCGACGCGCCGAGATGCGGGATGGCGAGGACGCGATCATTCCCGATAATGCCGGCTTCGGGAAAATCGGTAACGTAGTAGGACACGATGCCCTTCTCGATTGCCTCGACCAGGGCCGTATTGTCCACGAGACCGCCGCGGGCGAAGTTGAGCAGGCGCGCACCCTTCTTCATGCCGAAGATCCTGTCTCGATCGAGAAAGCTCTTTGTGTCGTCGTTCAACGGCACGTGGACGGTCACGTAGTCGGATTCGGCAAGCAGAGCCTCGAGGCTGCGGGCGCGATGGACGGCGCGGGACAGGCCCCATGCCGATTCCACCGAGATGAACGGGTCGAAGCCGACGACGTTCATGCCGAGAGCCGCCGCGGCATTTGAGACGATCACCCCGATCGCGCCGAGGCCGATAACACCGAGGGTTTTACCGTAGAGCTCGGGCCCCGCGAACTCGCTCTTCTTCTTCTCGACGACCTTCGCCACGTCGTCGGTCTCCGGATCGAGGCTATCGACCCAGGACAGGCCCTGATGGATGCGCCGCGAGGAGAGGAAGAGCCCGCTGAGCACGAGCTCCTTCACGCTGTTTGCGTTCGCACCGGGCGTATTGAAGACCACGATACCCCGGTTGGTGCACTCTTCGACGGGTACGTTGTTGACTCCGGCGCCGGCACGTGCGATCGCCTTGAGGTTGGGATTGAACTCCATGTCGTGGAGTTTGTGGCTGCGTAGGAGGATTGCGTCCGGGTCGCCTGTCTCATCGCCGAGGTGATAACTGTCGTCGAATACGGCGAGGCCCTTGGGAGCGATCTTGTTGAAGGTCTGTATGGAAAACATGGA
>JAAAOH010000197.1 GCA_009908925.1 Spirochaetota bacterium
GAATGTCACGAACTTCGGCGCCTTCGTCGATATCGGTGTGCACCGCGACGGCCTGATCCACGTCAGCAAGCTCGCGGACCGGTTCGTTGCCGACCCGCGGGAGATCGTCCGGGTGAATCAGGCGCTCACCGTCACGGTCGTCGAGGTTGATACCGAGCGAAAACGCATCGGGCTCAGCCTGATCGATCCGGGCTCCTAGACTTCGGCCTCCGGCGCCTGACCGGGCTGCTCTTCGAGATTGCGGTATGCAGCCACGATGAAAATCGAGATGTAGCCGGCGTAGACGGCGGAGACGATCAACGTGAGGACAACGCCGAGAATCGGGATGAGCCCGAGTATCATGCCGGCTATTGCCGCGAGCACGCCGAGTGCGATCAGCACGAGAAAGACGACGAAGGTTGCCTTGAAGTTTCGGGTGACGGTGCGGAAGCTTCTGCCGAGCGCGTCGAAGGCGCCGGCATCATCCACCATCACCGCGACCAGTGTGAACATCAGCAGGAATGCGATGATGATCCCCGGCAGGAAGAGCAGTATCATGCCCAGTGAGACGAGGATACCGACGACCACCGAAGCGATGATGATGGGCACGATGCGGGTCACAAGACGGGACCAGCCGGTGCCGAGTGTGGTCTTTTCGCCCTTCAGCGCAAGGTCGGCCATGGCGACGGTCATGCCGTGCGCGAGGAGGCCGACGATCCCGCTGATGATCGAGACGAGAAAGACACCGCCAAGGGCGGCACCGAATCCAACCATCGCCTGTTCGGGGTTCTCAGCCATTTGTTCGCCCGCGAATCGGCCGGCCATCGGCATAGCCGACCCGACGAAGATGAGCGATACGAGCGCGGAAAAGACGCTCGCGCCCAGCATCGGAACAAAGATCAGGGGATTCTGCTTCGAAACCGCGAAGCTTCCTTTCAGCATTTCGCTGATGTTCATAAGGGCCTCCTTTGAAACGGCGGTCTGCCGTCTCTCAATCATAGCATAGCCTGAGCCCGTTCCGTGCACAAGTGGAGTTTTCGGGCAAAAAGAAAGGGGCCCGTGTCAGGGCCCCCTTATGCTCCTTCTATGTCGAAGGACAACGTTCAGTTCCTAGGCGACGGTCCCCCGGGAACCTCGCGTCGTGTTTTCATAACTCATTCAGACCTCCTTTTCGTTTCGGATCATCTCCGCATGCCGCCCCGCGACTACCAGCACGATACACGGCCGGTTGCCGATCGGTTGCACGGCCGGTCCGACGGACGCAGCCGGCAGCGACTACAACGGGAAAGGATGTAGGTAGACATCCTCCACCGCCACACAAGATGTGCGACCGCGAAGGATGCCCACCCCACGTCTGGGAGAGAGTGTGCACCAAGTTCGCTCTGCGGTCAAGAGCAATGTGACCGCAAAGCAGACAGGTCGTGGTACAATCGACAACGAACACACATGTCCGGTGACACAGAACACAGGCGAATACTCCTCGTCGAGGACGAGGCCATCATCGCCATGGATGAACAGCGCATACTCGAGTCTCATGACTACGCCGTGGATATCGTTCATTCCGGGGAGGCGGGGGTCGCCGCGGTCGCCGGGGATGATGACATCGAGCTGGTCCTCATGGATATCGACCTCGGCGTCGGAATGGACGGTACCGAAGCCGCACGGGCGATCCTCGACATCCGCGATGTCCCGATCGTGTTTCTCTCGAGCCACACCGAGAAGGCACTTGTCGACCAGGTCCGCGATATCACGAGTTACGGCTATGTCGTGAAGAACTCCGGCGAGTTCGTCCTCGTGCAGTCGATCGAGATGGCGTTCAGGCTCTTCGGGACGACGCGGGAGCTCAGGGAAGAGAACGCGCAGCACCGCGCAACCCGCACATCCCTCGCTGAGAGCCGCCGCTTTCTCTCGAGCACGCTCGAGGCAATACAGGATGGGATCAGCGTTCTGGATTCGGACCTCGTCGTGCAGCACGTCAACGAGGTTATGAACCGGTGGTATGAGGAAAACGCGCCGCTGGTGGGCAAGAAATGCTACGAGGTCTACCACGGGCGCGGCGAGCCGTGCCCGAACTGCCCCTCTCTCCGCGCTCTCGATACCGGAAACGCAGAGTCTTCGGTGGTGCCGGGGCTTCCCGGTTCTCCGGTGAGGTGGGTGGAGCTCTTTGCCTATCCCATGAAAGATCCCGCATCGGACGAAGTAACCGGCGTAGTGGAGTTCGTGCGCGATATTACAGAGCGTGCGGAGCGGCAACGGGAGCTCAGGGATCTCAGCCGCCGGAGCACGGCGCGTACTCAATACCTGGAGGCGATCTTCGCCGCGGTGCCGGACGCCGTCATTACCCTTGACCCTGATCATCACGTGATGGATTGGAGCCCGGGTGCGGAGGCTGTGTTCGGCTACACCCTCGAAGAGGTGAAGGGGTGCGACATCGACGACATCGTCTCCGGTCCGGCGGGGGAAGCCCTGGAGGAAGCGCGAGAGTTCACCGCCCGTGTCTCAAAAGAGGAAGTGGTGCTGCCGACCGCCGCGGTCCGCTACCGCAAGGATGGGAGTCCGGTGGACGTGCTGTTCTCGAGCGCGCCCATCATAATCGAGGGACAGTTCGAGGGAGTCGCCGCAATCTACAAGGACGTGACCGAACGGGTCGACGCCGAGCGCGGGCGAGAGGCGGAGCGCGAGCGTGTGGAGAGGCTTCTCGAGGAGCGCAACCTGCTCTTTCGCGAGACGCAGCATCGTATAAAGAACGATCTCGCGCTCGTGCGGTCCCTCCTGTCGATGCAGGCATCGCAGACGGCGGATCCGGAGTGTCGCGCCGTCCTCGAAGAAGCGGAAAGTCGCGTTACGGTGATGGCCTCGGTGCACGATCAGCTTTTTCGCCACGCAGAGGTGGAGACCGTCTCGATGGCGCAGTTCATCGACTCCCTGCTCGAGGAACTGCGGCAGGCGTCCTCCTTCCCGGGGATGGACGTCTCCGTAGAGGCGGAGGCCTTCTCAGTCCCCGCACGCGTGTCCGTGAACGTCGGTATCATCCTCAATGAGCTTCTGACCAATGCCATGAAGCACGCCGACGAGGCCGGGCGCTCCCTCCGCGTCCGGGGCCGCATCGGACGCCGGAAGGACGGCAGCGCCGTGCTCTCGTTCCGCGATACGGGTGCAGGCTTCCCCGATGCGGTGCTCTCCGGCGAAAAACGCGGCCTCGGCCTCACGATCATTGAGGCGCTCGCGTCGCAACACGACGGAGAGGTGTCCTTCCGAAACGACGGCGGGGCCGTGGTGGATGTGGTGCTGCCACTCCCGACGGAGGCCGGGGGGTGAGTCGATCTCTGGCCATTCCGCACGAGGCGCTCAATTCGATTGTCGGCGCGGCGCTCGAGCGCGCGGATTCCGCCGACATCATCAGCCGCTGCCTGCGGCTCGAGGGCACGGGGGAGTCCGCTTCGCTCAGTGTGACGACCGAAGACGAGTCGCTGCGTCTCGACCTGGGCGGATTCGATCGGCTTTTCGTGATAGGTATCGGAAAAGCGGCCGCCCGGATGGCGTGCTCGCTGGAGGCCGTGCTCGGTGAGCGAATCACTGACGGTATCGTGGTGACGAAGTACGGGCACCGGGAGGAGCTCTCCCGCCTCGTGCTTCTGGAAGCCGGGCACCCGGTTCCCGACGAAGCGGGCGTGGGAGCGGCACGTCGCCTCGAAGCGTTGCTTGCGGACGTCAACGAGAAGACCCTCGTCATTTCTCTCGTTTCGGGGGGCGGCTCCGCGCTACTCGTGAGCCCCTACCACGACGAGCAGCGGGCTCTGTCGCTCGGAGATCTACAGGAGGTCACCCGGCTGCTTCTCTCCTGCGGGGCGACCATTCAGGAGACAAACTGTCTGAGAAAGCACCTCTCAGCCGTGAAGGGAGGTCGGCTTGCCCGCCTCATGGCGCCGGCGACCTCGTTGAATCTCATACTGTCCGACGTCGTCGGTGATGATCTTGGCAGCATCGCCTCCGGAATAACGGCGCCGGATACGACGACCTACGGCGAGGCCCTGGAGATCGCCCGACGTCACGGCATCCTCGACTCCCTACCGGCCGCCGCCCGTGCGCTCATCGAAGCCGGCGACCGCGGCGAAATACCGGAGACCCCGGGTCCCGAAGACCCGGCGTTCGATAGGGTGTACAACGTGATTGTCGGTTCGAACACGCAGGCGCTGCAGGCGGCGGCCGAGGCGGCCCGCGCCGAGGGGTTTTACACGGTGGCGCTTACCTCGCGGCTCGTCGGCGAGGCACGGGAGGTGGGCAAGCTCTTTCCCGCCCTGGCGCGGGACGTCCGCGACTCCGGTATGCTTGCTGCGCCGCCGGTCTGCGTCCTCGCCGGCGGAGAGACCACGGTCACCATCCGCGACCCCGAGGGCCGCGGGGGCCGCAACCAGGAGTTGTGCCTTTCGGCCCTTCGAGAGCTCGCAAGCGGGACCGCGGAGCCGGATGACGGTGTCGTGTTTGCCAGTGTAGCGACCGACGGAAACGACGGGCCGACGGATGCCGCCGGTGGCTACATCGACGCGGATATCGTGCGCCGCGCGGCAGCCGACCCCGGGGCGCTCGAGCGGGCCCTTGCGGGAAATGACTCCTACACGTACCTCGACAGCCTCGGCGCCCTTGTGCGCACCGGCCCGACGAACACGAATGTCTGCGATATTCAGGTGCTGCTTGTCAGCCCGTGACGTGCGCCGGTGACTACGTGCGTTCCGGTAATGCTGATGTTGAGTTTCCAGGCCCGTGCGAATGACCGTCGCCATCCGAGGCCGAGTCCGTATGCGAAGTCCGCGCCGTCGACGGAGCCGGTGGTCACGTTGAACACACCGCCGAGCTCCGCTTTCTTTATGCCACCGCAGAGGCCAGAAACAGTGTTATGAGTGGAGATCGTCTGGTTCGCATGCGACTTCGCATGCGACGATTATCACCGGGAACCTGAGCTCATGCATTCTGTCGGGCCTGCCGAAGTTGCCCGACGATCTCCCCGGTCGTGTCATCCCAGTCTCCCGCCTTGTACCATGAGGCCATTTCCTCGAGGAACTCCCGGTAGAGCGAGGCGAACCGCTTTGCCGCGTCCTTGTCGGTCTTCTGTCTCTCGTAAAGCTCGGTGAACTCCGGGTGCTCGGCTTTCCAGGCGTTCTTCTTCTCGGCCACGGATGCCGGCGCCTCGATCCAGCGCGCGAGCTCAGCGCCCGTACCATCCCAGATAGAGACGACAGGGATGTGGGTGGCCCCTTCGCTTTCGTACCTCTGTTTCAAATCCGTCTGCTCGGACCCGCGGAAGACGCGGAACTCGATCCCGGTACGTGAGAAGAGATCGGCGAGCACCGGGGTGTTGCAGGCGGAGTCGCCGCACCAGTCCTCGGTCATCATCGTCGCGCGCACCGGGGCATCCAGGCCTTCGGCGGCGTCTTTGAGGGCCGCCACGTGATCGTGGTTTGCTGAAGCTTCGCCCATGAGGCGTTTCACGAAGGTGCGGTAATTCCTGAGGTTCGCTACGTAGGTTTCGGTATCATATCCACGTTCGAATGTCTGTGTGTCCATATCGCTAGAAGGTAGAGAATCTTTTTGTTTCGAGCAACTTTCCAGTTGACGTCGAATCTATAATTATATATCTTTTCGTTGTTCCCAGGGCGCTCCGGCTGCACAGCGCACGGGCTGCGCCGGACAATGTTCCGGCGGCTCCGGTTCGAATCCGGACGGTCGAAAAGGGAAATAGCAGCGCCTGAGGTAAGTTGCTATTTGAAAACGGAAAAGGGAAAGTTTCCGGCCCACTGCTTTGATGAGGAGGACAGCTATGATGCTTGCCGTTCTTACCATTGGTGGACTGGCTCTCGCACTGGGAATAACCTGGCTGCGTGTCGACGCTGATCGCCGCTACGGCCGCGTCTGATTGACGTAGTTTCTGATCGTACGAAAGCCCTTTCGGTCATGGCACCGGAAGGGCTTCTTCGTGGTGCGCCCGGCATGGCGCACGCACTCAATCGCGCAGCGGAAAATAGACCTCGGTTTGCAATTGCTCCGGCGCAACCTCGTCGGGGTCGTTCAGGTACATCTCGTACATGAACGGCTCGGTTTTGAGTCCTTCCTGTTCAACGTAGTCCATGAGTTTCCGGTACGTCTCATCGAGTGTTTCATAGGGACCGACATGCACCGCAACTGCCGCGCGACCGCCGGGCAGCGTCGACGCCTTGATGCGGCCCTCGGCTTCGGGTGGCTCCCACACGGGGAATCCCAACTCCACGTCGAGGTGCTCCATGTCCATGTTGTGGTACAGCGAAAACGGCGGGCCCGCCGCCTCGATTCCGGTGCGCGCGAGGTACCGCATGATCTCGCCGTAGCCCTCACCGAGAACCTGCGGGAGCATCGCTCCGGTCGTGGTCGTCCTGACTACCGCCGTCGTGCGGGCATCCACGGTTCGCACTTCCATCGCCACCTCCTTTGACGTACCGGATTATAGGCCATTTTTGCGGTTCGTGCCCGACTCTGCTACTCGCGAATCTCCTCGAGCAACGCACTGAGTCCCGCGAGGTTCCGATCCCAGTCGATGTCGTAGTGGTTGGTGAGCTCCACGGTGAGGTTGGGATGGCCGATCTCGTAGAAGTAGTCGTCGGCGGACCCGGTGATTTCGTAGTCCACCGGGCCGCCGGAGTCGCCCGAGCCGTCGTCGGGCTCCGGCAGCCGGTAGCCGCTTGCGCGGTGATACACCTCGGCCAGCCGGCGGGCCGGCTCCCACCCGTCTTCGGCGCCGCTGTACCACAGGCCGAAGGCGGCGCTCTGGTAGAACACGCTTACCGCCGGATCGATGCGCTCGACATAGTCGCGGACTGTGCGCGTTTCCGGCTCGCTGAAGGGAGCGCTTCCGGCATCGACCTCGCGATTACCCCAGTAGCTCGTGGGCTGCCAGTCGCCGTCCCAGTTGCGGTTGAGGTCCACCCAGCGCGCATTGAAGCGCCCCGGGACGGTGTCGGCGGAGCGAAAATCAAACTCCTCGATCGGCGTGCCGCCTGTCACGCGGTGCACTCCGTCGGGATTCATGTTGTCTATGACGTGGAGGGTGAACTCCTCCGGCAGCGCCCGCGGGTTCGCGCGGTAGTATTCGAGAAAGC
The DNA here is from genome assembly GCA_009908925.1 of Spirochaetota bacterium. GTDB lineage: Bacteria > Spirochaetota > Spirochaetia > DSM-27196 > PWMO01 > JAAAOH01. Next base: position 7,107 of record JAAAOH010000197.1, read on the forward strand.
GGCGCGCAAGGATAATCGAGTTGGCCTCATAGGCGCCGTGTATGCCGCCGACGATGACAACGTCGATGGGACCCGAGCCGACGCGCTCCACGGTTATAGGCCGCCCCTCCACCGAATGTCCGATGACCTCACCGGAGCCTGCCGCGGCGCGGTGTTCGCCCGCTCCGCTCTGGGCGAAGGATATGTGGGCGGCTGCTGTGAGAAACATCGCCGCAACTATCACCAGTGCCGGGGGCACGAGTCCGCCAGGTAGTGAAAAGCTGAAATTAAGTGCTCTCATGTCGTCAAGATACGAAGCCGGGGCCCGGTGCGTCAGTCGAGGTAGCGCCGCTTCGCTGCGAGATGCTCCGCAAACGTACGCGAGAGCACGGTCTCCTCTGTGGGTTTGTGGAGGAAGAAGAAGTACTCGTGATCGGCGGGATGCACCGTCGCCTCGATCGCGTCCAGGCCGGGGCTCCCTACCGGCCCGGGAGGCAGGCCACGGTAGCGGTAGGTATTGTAGGGATGGTCCACCTCGGTATCGGCGAAGGTCGGTTGCAGTTTGCTCGTGCCGAGGGCGTAGTTCACCGTGGCATCCGACTCCAGCAGCCATCCCGACTCGATGCGATTCCAGAACACGCCGGCGATCAGCGCCATGTCGTCGAGGGGGGACTCCTTCTGCACGATGGAGGCCAGTGTCAGGATCTCGTGGATGGTGTGCTCGTCCGCCCGCATGTCGCGCAGGACGGTCCCTCGAATGCGCTCTTCGAGCCGACGAGCCATGCGCAGAACGACCGTCTCCGGCGTTGAGTCGGCGAAGATGCGGTAGGTGTCGGGGAAGAGATACCCCTCGAGGAGCTTGTCTTCGGGGAGGTGCAAGAGGACGGCCACCTCCTCGTACGCGGGCTTCATCCGGGCGGCTTCGAGGAATGCCTCTCGATCAAAGAGACCGACTTCTTCGAAACGGGCAGCCATCTGCGCTACCGTGAAGCCCTCGGGAATCGTCACCTGAACCTCGTCGAAAACGGCATCGCCGGAGACGATCTTCTCGAGCACCTCCTGCCCGCTCATGGTGCCGGAGAGCAGATAGTCTCCGGCCTGAAGCGACGACTCCAGGCCGCGGCTGCGGGCGTAGAGGGAGAGTACGAGGTCGCTGCGAACATAGCCGCCTTCCTGAAGGCCACGGGCTATCTCGTCGAGATGCTGTCCCTGCTCGATGGTGAATATGTGGCCCTGTTCGCCGAGGTCTCTGGGCACGAAGAGGCCTTCGTACGCATACCAGCCCCCGTACCCGGCCCCGGCTACTACCGCTAGCGCTATAAAAATGCCGAGGATTCGCCCGAGGCGGCGGCCGCGGTTCGCGGCATCTACCTGTTGCTCTTCGTCTTCCGTCATGCTCACCAAACGTTCTCCACGACGGAATATAGCTCTCCCTCAGCTGGGCGGGCAAGCAAACCGTGGGAGCCGGGAGCCACTGTGTGTGTTTCTAGAAGACGCCGATCAGGTCCAGAACGCTTGCTGCCACGGCTGCAACGATGACCCACCGCACCGCCTTGGCCCCCCGTTTCACCGCGAAATGGACCCCGATCCATGCGCCGATCATGCTCCCGACGCCCAAAACCAGCCCGAGCACCCAGACGACCTGCCCGTAGAGGGTAAAGATTGCCAGCGCAAACAACGAGTAAACCATCACCACGAGCACTTTCGTAGCGTTGGTCCGGACCAGATCGAGTCCCAGCAGCCACGTGCCGCCGGTGATCAACAGGAACCCCACGCCGGCCTGTACGAAGCCGCCGTAGACGCCGATGGCGAAGAAGGCCGGGACCTGCAGCCAGCGAGGACCGATGGCCGATGTCGCCTCGCCGCCGGCGGGTGTGCGGACGAAGAGGGTGAGCACCACCAGCACCAGGACCACCGCAAGCGCGATGTCGAAGACCTCCTCGGG
>JAAAOH010000265.1 GCA_009908925.1 Spirochaetota bacterium
AGGAAGAGGACCTGAGCGTCCAGCGCTTTAATCAGATCGCCCAGGCGATCCAGCAGGACCCCGAGCTCCAGCAGCAGTTCCGTGAAATGCAGTCCGGCAGCGGTTCCTGAGCAGTCGATGGCGCCGAGTCCGGCCGGCGGAAGCCCCGGCCGGCGCCGCTAATTCCGGTCGTGTCAGTCGCGGCCGGGCAGATCCCTGCCGGCGAGGAGCTCGAAGACCGCCGACACATCTTCTTTCCCGAGGCCGGCGCGTGTCGCCATGGCATAGACTTCTTTGACCGAAGCGCCACTGGGCATCGGCACCCCGGCCTCGTAGGCGGTCTGCGCTATGAGGTGAAGATCCTTGTGTGCAAGCTCGAGCGGAAACTGTACCGGATACTCGCGCTTCTCGAAGTTCTCGCGTTTTCCGCTGAGAAAGGGCGCCGTCATGGGGCCACCGATCAGCGTGTCGAACATGAGGTCTCGGTCTATTCCCAGGCGCTCGCCGAGATTGGCTGCCTCTGAGAACCCCGCAAGCGCATGGGCGAGCATGTAGTTGATGACCATCTTCAGCGAGGTGCCCTTGCCCACTTCCCCAACGTGAATCGTCTTTCTCCCCACGGCATCGAAGATGGGCTGAGCTTCGGCCACATCTGCCTCGCTCCCGCCGGCCAGGACGATGAGCTCACCCGATTCGGCCGGTGTGGTCGTACCGGCCACGGGGGCATCGATGAATCGGATGCCGCGGCCCCGGGCGAAGGCGTCCATGGTACGGGAGAATGACGGATTGACCGTGCTGCAATCAATCCAGAGGGCGCCCTCTTTGAGCGTGCCGAGAAAACCCTGTTCTCCGCTTGAGACCCGGGCGACCACGTCGGGGGAGGCGAGCATGGTGATAACGACGTCGGCCTCGGCCGCTGCAGCCTCCGGGGTCTCGCGGAATCGGGCGCCGGCGGCGACGAGCCCGTCGGCCTTCTCCCGGGTGCGATTGTAGACGATGAGGTCTTTCTGCAGTCGGGACTGAATGTTGGCGGCCATGCGGCTTCCCATCAGACCGAGGCCGATGAATGCGATATTCATGTGTGCTCCTCCGTTGTCGATCCGAGTGAGCTGCGATGAGCTTCGGCGTACTCGCGGTACCTCGCCGCCGATTCCTCGAACTCCCGCATTTCCTCGGCGGTAAGCTCGCGCAGTGGCTTTGCCGGTATGCCGCCGAACAGCATACCCGACTGTACCACCGTTCCTGGCGTCACGACCGCTCCGGCGGCCACCATTGCGTACTTTTCCACCACCGCGCCGTCGAGCACCACGGAACCGATTCCCACGAGCGCGCGGTCTTCCACGGTACAGCCGTGAAGCACGACCCTGTGGCCCACGGTCACCTCACTGCCGACGACGACCGGATGCGTGTCATGGGTGACGTGAATTACGCTTCCGTCCTGAATGTTGGTGCCCTCGCCGATCCGGATGTAGTGGATGTCTCCACGCACGACGCTCCCGTACCAGATGCTCGAGTCGCGGCCGATTTGCACATCACCTATGACATAAGCGCCCGGCGCAACGAAAACGTTGTCCCCGAGCGTAGGCTCGAGCCCCTCATAGGGGAGAACGCCGTCAGCCTGCAACCCCGGCCTCCTCGAAGCGCGCGAGAAAGTCCGCCGAGGTGGTGTAGTTGCTTTCGCTCACCAGCGTTCCGTTCTTGTAGTAGCGGATGTAGGGAATCTCGTAGTTTCCGAAGTGATTTTCCTTGAACTGCATGAACTGAGGAAAGAAATCGACCTTGTCATAGACGAACTCGAGCACCGTGACGTCGAAGTCCTTCGGCTTCCCCCGCCGCTTCATGAATCCGAGCCAGACGTTCATGGAGGTCCACTGCGGGCACCACCCCTGGGTCATCACGACCGCGACGTTCCCGTCCGCATTTCTCACATCCTCGCCGAACTCCCCGTGTTCCATTGCGAAGCGGGCCTGTTCTTCCGAGAGCTTGGCACGTTTGAGCATCTGTCCTCCTGTGGAGAGTGTACAAACTGTTGCGAGGCAGGGCAACGCGGCGTCGCGACGGCGGTGCGGCGCCTACCAGGTGTAGGCGTTTCCCGTGTACTCGAGGTCGTCGGGCGGATACTGGTTTCGATAGGTGAACAGAAGTCGTAGGCTCACCATACGGCCGTCATACTCGATGTAGGTGTGATCCCAGTCTACCGGACCGCCGTTGAGCATGAGGTCGTAGCGCGCGCGGTGCCCCGGTGGCAGGCCCTCGTCGAAGCCGACCCGCAGTGCCTCGACCTCCCGCACGCGGAGGGTGTCCGGCGCGCCGCTGCCGTACCAGAGCTGGATGAATCCCACCCGGTGCATCATGGCGCGCGCGTGGAGCGCGTCGTAGGCGCTGAGGGAGAACGGCTCGGGAGCAGGTATGATGATGTGCGGCGGGCTGCGGTCGAGCTCGATCTGTTGGGCGTTCAGTTCCGGCTGGAGCGCGGCGAACAGGAGCGCGGCGAACGGGAGGAAATGCGCTGCGGCGGGAACGGTGCGGGACATCCTACCTGGAGTGTCGGCGTATCAATCGGCGAAGTGGAGTAACGGCAGGCGAATCTCGAATTTCGTCTCGTCCCCCCGTTCTACTTCGATGCTTCCCTGCAGTTGTCGCACCAGTGAGACCACGAGGCGCAGCCCGGTGCTGCCGCTGTCGTGCAGCTCCACGTCTTCGGGAAGCGCGGCGGCGTTGTCGGCGACCTCTATGAGAAAGTATCGGCCGTCATTCTCCTCGCGGCCCGTGACACGGAAGTGGTTTTCACGCGCCGGTGAAAAGGCGTGTTTCACTGCGTTGAGCGCGAGCTCGCTCACGATGAGTCCGAGCGGCGTGGCGCTTCTGGCCTGAATTGGGCGGGGCGGCACGTCCACTTCCACAGTCACCCCCGCCCGTTCTCCCGGATGGAAGACGCCGCCGAGAATGTCGGTGACGTAGGAGCTGAGGTCCACCGTACCCGTGTCCTCCCGAACGGAGAGGCGCTGGTACAACACCCGCAGTGCTCTGACCTGATGGTAAAGGTCCGCGAGATCGTAACCTTCGGGGAGCTCGCTCTCGGAGAAGTGGACCAGAGATTGCACCAGCGCGAGGTTGTTCTTGATACGATGGTTCACCTCTTCGAGGCGCAATTGCGTTTGCTCGAGGTCATTGGCAAGGCGCCGCCGGTCCTCGACGACCTCGGTCACATCGAGCGAAACGACGAGGTAGGCCTCCCCGTGCTCACCCCAGGCGATGGGCGATACCGTAACCGCGTACCAGCGGCCCGTGGACTCGTGGTGAAGGATCTTCTCGTCGTCGCTGATCGCCTGCGACAGCCGCGGCGCGGGGGCGGCGCCGAGGGCAGCATAGTCCTCGAAGCTCGTCGCCTGAGCCACCCCGAAGATCTCGGAGCCGGAGATTTGCTCCGGGTCTCCAAACCGCTCGCGCACCGCATTGTTGATGAACAGGACGCGCTGGTCGCTTCGGTCGAACACCAAGACGAAGAGCTCGAGCTCGTGCACGAGGGAGAGGACGGCATCATGCTGCCGCGATATGGAGCGCTCGGCACGCCAGCGCCGGCGGGCGTGCTCGATCGAGCTAACCAGGACCTGTAAATCCCCGTCTGCCTTGAAGACGCAACCGTATGCGTCGGTGCTGCGGGTCGGCGCGACGGTCTCCGCGTCCGCATGCCCGGTATAGAAAACCACGGGAAGATCATAGCGAGACCGCACCTCCCTGGTGGCCTCGGTCCCCGTCATGTGTCCGGGGCCGAGCTCGATATCCATGACGACTACATCGTAGCCCGCATCTGCTTCGAGATGCGCGATGCACTCTTCTCCGGACACCACGTAGTCGGCGACGTATCCCTCGCCGGTGAGGTTTAAGCATACATACTCGGCCGTAACGGCCTCGTCGTCCACAAGTAGGACACGAGCACTCATATGTTTCTCCTACTCTTCGGCTGGATCCGAGAGCTCTTCTGCGGCGTCGTGCGGGAGCCGGAGAGAGGTTCGATATTTAGAGTTTTAAACTTTTTTTGATTCTAGACACAAAGCTTAACACGGCTTTTCGGGCCTGTAAATAGAGCTGTTGGATTATCTGCGTCCGCGATGGTAGCATGGTTCGAGCGCATATGGGACACACAGGAGAAGACCCCCGGACCAGCACCGCCGGACACACCCGCCGCCGCGCCGCCTACAGTGCGGGCTGGATCGCGCTCGCTGTGAACCTTGCCCTCTTCGGCCTCAAGTACTGGGCGGGCATCGTCAGCGGATCGCTTGCCATCATTGCGGATGCATGGCACACCCTGTCCGACTCGGTCACCTCCCTCGTGGTAATCGCCGGCACCGCCGTCGGTGCGCGGCCCGCCGACAGCGAGCACCCGTTCGGGCATGAGCGAGCCGAGGTGATTGCCGCCCTCGTCATCGGGATCTTGCTGGCCGTGCTCGGGTTCAACTTCATAGCCGAGGGCGCGGAGAAGCTGAGCGAGGGCTCGGCGGCCGGGTTCGGGACCGTCGCGGTCGTCGTCACGGCCCTGTCCATCGCCGTCAAGGAGGCGCTCGCACAGTATGCCTTCCACGCCGCCCGGGTCTCGGGAAACTCTTCGCTTCGCGCCGACGGATGGCATCACCGAAGCGACGCCCTCTCTTCGGTTCTGATTCTCGTCGGCATTCTCGTGGGGCGCAGCCTGTGGTGGGTGGACGGTGTGCTGGCGCTGCTCGTGGCCGCGCTCCTCCTGCATGCCGCCTGGGACGTCATGTGGCACTCGGTGAGCAAGCTCATGGGGGAGAGCCCGAGTGATGAGCTTCTCGAGACGATAGAGCGGATCTCGAGCGAGGTGACGGGGCATCAGGCCAACAGTCATCACGTACACGTGCACACTTACGGCACGGTTCGCGAGGTTTCCTTCCACATCAAGCTTCCCGGCGACATGAGCCTTCGAGAGGGACATGCACGCGCTTCCCGCATCGAGGATCGGCTCCGGCTCGAGGCCGACGTCGAGGCCACGGTCCACGTCGAGCCGGCTCTCGAAACCTCCGCCGGCGGCCATCACCGGACCTGAGCCCGGTTTTGACATTCCGGAAGCGAAATGCATATGTTTGCGGGCGGAGTGCGCCAATGAAACCTTACAAAATTACCATACTATTTTCCGTCCTCGTCCTGCTGCTCGGCCTGGCCGGATGCAGCCCGTCGGCTGATGGTCCCGAGCTCGGCTTCCTCGACTCGGCCGCCGAGGGATTCGAGGACATCGTATACATCGGCCTCGACGGGAACGTCTACACGGTAAGCCCGTCCGGGGACTCGACGGTTCCGGTGACCCGGGAAGCACCCGACAAAGAGGCGCTCACCCCGAACTTCAGCCTCGCCACCTGGGCACCCGACGGGCGAAAGATTGCGTTCATGGGGTTTTCCGCGGAGGAGGTGGAGCCGGGTAATACCGAACTGCGGAGCACGCTCTATGTCGCCGATGCGGACGAGAAGGAGATCTCAACGAGCTTCTCGAGCATCGACACCTCGCCGTTCTACCTCTACTGGGCACCCGACAGCAGGCGTGTGAGCTTTGCCAGTACGTACCAGGATGAGGACCTCGGTCTGTCACTGCAGGTCGTGGGCGCCGACGGGAGCGACCACAGCAACCTCGTCAGTGGTCGGCCCATGTACTGGGCCTGGGCGCCGGACTCATCGAGCATCGTGACGCACTCCGGAGCCGGCGTCCGCAGCAGTATCCGCATGGTCGACATGGAGCGCAGCCGCCGCGGTCCTGACAGGCTCTCCGCGCAGCCCTCGTCCTTCAAGGCGCCCGCCTATTCGCCTGACGGCTCGCGCATTGCAGCGGTGGTGGAAGACGCTTCCGGGGCGAAACAACTCGCAACGATCCCCGCCGCAGGCGCGCCCGTGCAGCCCCTGGCCGACCTGAGTGGATTCGCAGCCTTCGGCTGGTCGCCCTCCGGGAATCACATAGCCTACATCGACGGGTATAGCGCGCGGGCGGGTGGTGTCCGGGGGCAGCTGCATGTCATCAGCCCCGAGCCGATTCCCTCAACGGTATCCGCACACGGAGGCAGATCGACGAGGATTCCCGCCGGTGACGGGACCATCGCCTTCTTCTGGTCGCCGGACGGATCGAAGCTGGCCTTCTTTCGGCCGGTAGCCTCGACCGGTGGCCCGCAGCAGATCGTGATGACGCTCTACGTGTACGATCTCGAGGCGCGGGAAGTGAGGAGCTACGGCACCTTCCCCGCATCGAGCACATTCGCCTATCAGGTGCTGCCGCACTTTGATCAGTATCAGCGCTCGGCTACCATCTGGTCACCGGACAGCTCGCAGATCGTGTTGAGCGCGATGGCAGACGAGCGGAGTCCCGCGCTCTACGTGGTTGATCTCGACGGCAGTGAGCCGAGGCAGGTCGCCGAGGGGCATCTCGCGTTCTGGCGGCCCGGCGAGGAGAGCGCGGCGAGGGTCGGCTACTCTTCCACCACGATGGAGTCGGGCGCCACTCCGAGATACTGAAGCATGTCGCGGATATCGCGAACCATGTCCTCGGGGCCGCACACGTAGAAGTGTCGTGAGGTATCCGGGGCATGGTGTCGTAGATACCGGGGATCGATAAGCCCTGATTTGTATTTCCGGTTCGGCTCGTGGCTCAGGTTGTAGATGACGTTCTCGCCGAGCATCCTGTCGAGCTCGGCGCGGAGGATGATGTCGTCCTCGGTGCGAACCGAGTACAGGAGAGTATTCCCTCCGATGTTTCCATCACGCGAAAGTCGGCGGAAAATGGCGATGAAGGGCGTGATGCCGGTGCCGCCGGCTATGAAGTAACCTTCGCCACGGTAGCGGATGGTGCCGAAGGGCTCAGTCAGTAACAACTTCGCATCGGGTTTCAGCTCCGCAAGCTGCCTGGTTACGCCCTCGTGTGCGGGATAGATCTTCACGATGAACTCGAGCTCATCGTCCTCCTCCAGCGAGGTGAAGTTGAAGGGGCGGCACTCCTCGCGCCACTCGGGGCGGTCGATGGCGATCTCGGCTGCGGCGCCCGTCTCATAGTGGTAACCGGGCGGCTTCTCCAGCACGAGGCGCCGTGTGTCGGGGGTAACGGTTTCCAGCTTCAGCAACCGAACGGAATGTTCCATGCCCATTACCATTATATCGACATGCATCCCGTAAATGCGAATGGTCATACTTGCCGGCAGGCGGACTTTGAGGATACACTTTGCTCGATTTCTAATGAACGGGAGCTTGCCGTGCGAATACGCGGAGTCATTGCGCTGTTGATCCTTCTGTCTCTGGTAATCCCGGTCGGCGCTCAGACCGTCGAGGAGCCGACTCCGCAGGCGGGGGATCGGGATGTGGGCGTGGTCCCCCTGCCGGTCTTCGGATACTCGCAGGACACCGGGGCACTGTTCGGCGGCGCCGCGTTCATCTTCTGGCAACCGCTCACCAACGTCACCTCGACGACCAACAACACGCTCTCCGTGGTGGGATTCTACGGCACGCGAAGGGTCGTCGGTTTCCCCCTCAGTCTCACCCTCAATCTCGCCGACGGGCTCTACCGGCCGGAGCTCGGCTTCTTCATCGGCCGTGCCCCCTCCGACTTCTACGGCATCGGTCCGGACTCGGAGCTCGATGATGAAGAAGTCTACACGGCTTTCACGATGGACGCGGAGGCGGCCTTCCTGTTCCGTCTCCGGCAGGGACTCTACGCAGGCCCCGTTGTGAACTGGATCTACCAGGACGTCGTGGAGACCGAGGGCGACGGCATTCTCGAGACCCGCGACATCACCGGAGATGACCGGATCCGCAGCGCCGGAGCGGGCGCGCGCGTCGACTGGGATACGCGGGAGCCTCAGCTCTATCCGTTTTCCGGGCACCTTCTCCGCGTCTCCACCGTCGGCCATCCCGGCGGCATCGCCTCACACGACGGCTACACCGTCGCGTCGCTCGATTACCGGCAGTTCTTCAATCCCTGGGGCCGCCACGTTTTCGCGCTGCAGGGCAGGACCGACCTGGCGTTCGGCGATACGCCGTTGCATTATCTGCCCTACCTTGGCGGCTCGAGCGCGCTGCGCGGGTATCCGGAGGGCCGCTATCGGGACGATGTCGCCGTTCAGGGGCAGCTCGAGTATCGCTTTCCCCTCGTGTGGCGATTCGGTGGCGTCGTCTTCGGGGCTGCCGGGCAGGTGGCCCCCTCGATCGCTGAGCTCGAAGCCGCGGATCTGCCGCTCGCAGGAGGGCTCGGTTTGCGATTTGCGGTCAACACCGAGGAAAACATCAATATCCGGATCGACTTCGCCTTCACGCGCGAGGGAACCGGGTTCTACGTCAATTTGCGGGAAGCGTTCTAACCCACCGCGCGCTTGAGGGTCGCGACCACGTGTTCCACGTAGGCCGCGAAGTCCTCAACTTCCGACTTCTCTACCCGGAAGCCGATGGCTCCCTCGTGCCCGCCGCCGTTTTCTATTTCGAGCTCAGGGAGAATACTGCGCAGGTCGAGAGATCGGTAGGCAAGGCTCCGACGCACCCTGAACTGAATCAAGTCCGAGCTTTGCGGCGAGTCATAATAGCCGACCATGCTCAGGTGTCCGCTCTCCTCGGCCAGCTCGTCCGCAATGCCGCGGGCCACGGAGATGATGGTATCGCCATCGAAGTTGCGATGCGCTTCCTCGCTCTCGGCTTCATCGAGCACGGCGTATCCCACCGGGCCGTCGACCTTGCGATGCTTCGAGAGATAGGCGTGGAAGCGGGCCTCGTCGTCTGAGAGGCGCCGCAACTCCCCGTAGATCTGCTTCATGTTGAAGAAGTTGGTGTTCTTGGTCGTCTTCTCGGCAAGCAGCTCGTTGAACATCCGCGAGAACATGTCGTAGAAGCGCTGTTCCCGCCGGGACTTGATAAACTTTCCCATCTGAGTGTCGCCGACAATGCCGGTAAGCAGGGTAAGCACCATGTTTCGGGAGAACATGTCGCCGACCTCGAACTCCTCCATGACCTCCGGCTGCTGACTC
>JAAAOH010000211.1 GCA_009908925.1 Spirochaetota bacterium
GGAATAACGGAAGAAGGAGGACAAAACTATGTCTGCTGGAGCAGTTATTTTCATGATTCTCGGGCTTCTTCTCACCTGGGGCGGTGCCGCTGTATGCATCGGAATCGCCATGAAGAAGCGCTAAGTATAGTACGTAGTAAGATTAGGATGGATGGTCGGCCCTGTTGGGTCGGCAATGAACGGGCCCCGCTGTTTCAGCGGGGCCTTTTTTTTCGGAGGCGATGGTGCAGCAGCCGGGGGCCGGGCAGCGTCTCCGGCCGCTCAGCGCAGCTTCTCGGCCAGCGCCTCGCCGAAGGCGCGGTGGCCGTCGGCCTCCCAGTGTATTCCGTCCAGGGCGCTCGTGGCGACGACGCTCCCCGCGTCAAAGAATCCGCACCCGTAGGCTTCGGCGACCCGCGCGTACTGCGCCGCGAATTGCTTCGACCTCTCGATGGCGCCCGCCCAGGATAGCTCGCTCCCCGCGTACGCGGGATCATCACCACCGAAGCGGGATGTTTCGCCGATAGGAGGCGGTGCGACGAGAACGATCTGCGGCGCGCCACCTTCGGGGCCGGACCCGCTGCGCTGCACGATCTCCACAAGTCGACCGGCACCGTCCGCGATCTCGTACGCCGAGGCACCGAATCGTGTCTTGAGGTCGTTCGTGCCGAGCATGATGACGACCACGTCGAGCGGCATGTGGCTCTTGAGACACGGCGGAAGGTATGTCCGCCCGTTTCGATCGGGGTCGAGGGCGTCGTCGAACACCGTCGTTCGACCGTTGAGGCCCTCTTCGATGATCCGGTAGCCGTCGCCGAGCGCCGCCGCAAGAACCCCGGGCCAGCGCTCGTGGGGGCCGAATCGCTCCATCCGCGCAGGATTCCATCCCCAGGTGTTGGAGTCTCCGTAACACAGAATCGTCTTCGGGTTCATTGCCGGATTTCCTCCTTATCCGATCGTGGTTGCAACAATCAGAAATCCGCCGACGTATACCAGGAACAAAAGAAAGCTCTCGAAGCCGATATTGGCAATGCCGTGCTTCTCACGCCTGATGAGCCCCATGAGCAGGATGCTGGTGAGGAGGATCGTAAGCAGAATCAGAAACGTCGGGCGGGAGCCCATTGCATGGTAGAGCGATCCGTCACGGTATGCGAGGTCGGCGACGGCGAGAAAGATCACGTCGAAGGCATTACCACCCATGATATCGCTCACCGCCAGGGTAAGCGCACCAATACGGACGGCGGCGACGGCGGTAACGAGCTCGGGGAAGGAGGTGGCGACGGCGGTAAAGAGGCCGCCGAGCAGGGTTTGACTCAGGCCGGTAGCCTCGGCGACTGCCACACCGGAGCGTGCGAGCGCGTAGCCGAATACGCCGATCGCCACGGCAGAGATCGCAAAGCGGGTCCATATCGACATCATTGAGCGGCTATCGCGCTCACCGCCACTGTGGACCTCCTCCTCGATCTGGGTATGCTCGGTGACCCGCGGCTGCCACATCGCCTGGCCCTTGGCCGTCATAACGAGGCGCTGGCCGAACGCGTACGCGAGCAGAATCATGATGGTAACGGGGTGAACGCCGAACACCGAATATGCGGGTGTGAATGCAGCAAGCAGGGTCAGAACCAGGAGTGAGATCAGAAGTGCGCCCTGCAGCATGTTCTCGTCGGAGGCGGCGGCGTGCTCCAGATTCGCCTTGCGATAGAGGCGGTCTGCGATCGCGAGAAACACCGTCTGCGCGGCGATGCCGCCCACGGCGTTACTTGCGGAAAGCTCCGGATGCCCTGTCGCGGCGGCGGTGACGGAGGTGGTTATCCCCGAAAGCGATGTGGTTGCACCCAGGAAGAGGGCGCCGGTCAGCGCCTGGCCGAGACCTGTCCGGCGGGCGATGCGTGCGGCGTAATCCGTGAGACGTACGCCGACCAGCGCCACGAGAACGGCTGAAACGAGGAAGACGATGGCATGTACCAAGAGCGGCCAGGTCGCGTCATACATAGATGATCCGGATACAGTGTAGGTCCCGCGGTACTAGGCGTCAACGGCGCCGGTGCGGCCTGTACCTACCGTGCGTGCCAGGAGGTAGGCCCCGAGACTTGGGATAATCACGAACAGGGTGAGCAACCGCACGGAAAGTCCCGCACCGAGTGCCGCCCCGGCAAGCGATGGAACAACCGCCCCTCCGAGCCCGCCGGTCCAGCCGATGGAGGCGATCGTAGCACCTGCCGACTCAGGTCGCTCATGGGAGATGTGCGAGATTATACCCGGGAAGAGGTTGGCGGTGGCGCACCCGAGCACGAAGAGCATGGCAGGGGCGACCGACGGAAAGACGGTCCAGACGACGGCAGCTGCGGCAAGCACCGCTATTGAACCGGTGAGAACCCGCACGGTAGCGAAGCGGCTGAACAGCCAGGTGCCCGCCGTCCGTCCCACGAGCACGCCCGCCATGAGATAGAGCGCAAGGAGCTCGCCGCCCGCTCGCGTCCCCGAAGCGAGGACGGTCTGGGCAGGCATCAATCCGAGAAGTACTCCCTCGCTCCCCACGAGCAAGAGGCCGGCGGCGGCATATGTCCAGGTCGTACCCGCAATCGGACCGTCGCTTCCCCGGTGTGCACGTCGGCGCTCCGGGGTGACAGCCCCGGGCCCGCCCCCCGCATCGGCCGCGACACTGGGACCGCCCCCGGCGCCCGCACCGGCCCTCGCACCGGCACCGCTCCGGGGGAACACGACAAAAGGGAGCACCAGAAGAAGCACCGCTCCCAGCACGCTCGCCGGCACCCAGTAGGCCTCCCAGCTCACGTCCATCGTCGCGGCAAGCACTGTCGCAAAAAGGGAAAGCAGCACCATTCCCGCACTGAGGGTGGCATTCACGGTCGCCGCAACCTGCCCCGGCTTCCATCGGCGCTGCGCCGCCGCGAACATTCCCGAGAGCGGGATTACAGCTCCCATCGACAGCCCGCGCAGGATCGCAACCGTAAGGGCCGCTCCGTATGAATGGAAAAGCAGGAACGGGCCCGACACGACAACGAGGATCAGCGCCACACCAAGCGCCTCCTTGAATCGCACATGGGCGTGGCCTGCCCACAGAAGCAGCCCCACGACGAGGCCACCGAGGAAACGAAGGGACACCAGCAGCCCCTGCTGGGAGGGAGTGAGGTCGAGCGCCGTCGTCATGCGCTCGAGCGCAGCACCGGTCTCCGCCATCTCCATGCCCACGAGGAACATAGTGACGGCGAAGTAGACGAACGAGGCCGGAGAGGCGTGATGCGGTTCACTAGTGCTCATGCCTCACACGATCGCACAGTTCGTTCGCGTTGTCAGGCTGTAGCGGGCCGCGATTGACGTTTCTTGAATCGTTTGTTTGGGAGCAGAATCAGCATGGCTCCGGTTCCGGCTACCGCCGCAACCAGGTACTGATAGGCTATCAGCATCGGGAACACGAAGGGGAGAAACCCCGCGGCGATCTGCAACACGCCGCCGATGATGAAGAGGCCCGGCGTCCACCACAGCGCGTTCACAAGAAAAGCGGCGCCCATGAGAAAGAGCCAGAACACGCCGAGATAGGTAGCGAGAGGAAAGAGCGGTCGCACCTCGAACGAGAGAAACGACACCGCCATCCCCACCGCCACTGTCGCAAGCCACAGCACCAGGATGTTTCTGAGCTTCTTCTGCTTCCAGGGCATGTATTTCACCATCGGGACGAACGCTATGACCGAGAGGACCAACCAGATCCAATTGGCGCGGAAATCCATGAAGAAATAGTGGGTGGTGAGCCAGCCGATGAGCTCAACAATCGCCCAGACGATGAATACGATTCGCGGCTTGTTCCAGTATTTGGCCATAGTATCACTGCTCCATGTGCAGGAAGTCCCTGCATGTCTGAGTGTAAAGTTAGTAATTAGCGAGCCAAGTGTGAAGCTGCTTCCATCGGATCGCGCGGTAGACAATCGTGTTACAATGGAGTTATGACCAACCTTCTCTACCAAACCGACGCATACCTCAGAGAGTTCGATGCGGAGGTGACCGCCGTCGACGAAAATGCGCACGGAGTCTATCTCGACCGCACGGCGTTTTACCCCGGCGGAGGTGGTCAGCCGGCGGATACCGGGAGCCTGGCGTTCGAAGGGACAACCGTGGCGGTCCCCGCGGTGAAGAAGGGCAATCTGCACGTGATAGACGGGGAGCTTCCGGCCGCCGGGACCGAGGTGCACGGCGTGCTCGACTGGGAGCGACGCTATCGGCTGATGCGAACGCACACGGCAATGCACATTCTCTGCGGCGTCGTGTGGCGCGACTACGGCGCCCAGGTCACAGGCGGTAACATGGATCCGCTCTCCAGTCGCATGGATTTCGAGTTCACGCGGCTCGACTCCGAGCTCATCGGCGAAATCGAGGTCAAGGTGAACGAGGAGGTTGCCGCGGCGCGGGACGTGCGCGTAAAGATCCTTCCGCGTGAGGAAGCCTTCCGGATTCCCGACCTGATTCGCACCAAGATCAACCTCCTGCCGGAAGGGATCACCGAGGTACGGACCGTGGAAGTGGTCGGTCTCGACCTGCAGGCCGACGGCGGCACGCACGTGGCAAACACCAGCGAGGTCGGCACGATCCGGCTGCCACGGTTCAAGAACAAGGGGGGCGCCAACAAGCGCATCTATGTGGAACTCGAATAAGAGCATGCTTCAGAAATACCATTTGGGACGTCGGGTTCGCCCGAATCGCGGCGGCCGCTGCTTCCGCCGCCGCGGCGGGTGCCACCGGGCGGTTCTCCTCATATGTGCTCTACTCTCCTCGGTCGCCGTCTGCGCTCCGGCCCAGGAGCCGCTGCACGATGACTGGGTGCGTTTCGCCGTCGCCGGCCGCTCGGGCATGCTGGGATGGGGTGCCTCCTCGGTTCTCGAGTCGGGGCAGCCGCTTGTTGCCTCGCGGTACGGGCCGGAGAAGGCCCTCGACGGAAACGCGGCGACGGCCTGGGTCGAGGGCGCCGCAGGCGAAGGTCGGGGCGAGCGCTACTATCTCTCTCTCAAAAGTGCCCCCGAGGCGCTCGGCTTCATAAACGGGTACGCGCAGAACCGCAGCCTCTTCGAGAAGAATCACCGCGTCCGGCGCCTGACGCTTCAGGTGTTCGCGAGCGTCCAGGTGAGCGGCTTCGCAACCGAGCGCGCTGAGCTCTTCGATGCGCGGGCGATTACCGATACACGAACCCTGCGCCTTTCGGACGTGATGGAGGCACAGCGAGTCCGCCTGCCGTTCAGTCGCCGGAGCGTGATCGCCGCGATGGAGGACTTTCGCACCTCCGAGGCGATCAGCACCTGGAGGTTTCCACAGGCCCGCGAGATGGGACTCGACGGCAGCGAAGGACTGCCACTGTATTTCCGTTACATTCTCCGCCTCGAGATAGATGACGTTTATCGCGGCACCGCCTGGGAGGACACCTGCATTGCAGAACTCTGGCCCGACTATGGAACCGCTAACACCGTCGCAATATCCGATGACGGTCGGGCACTCACCATCGAGACGGCCGAGGGAGACCGCGTCTCTACCTATGCTGATGCCGAGTCCGTTCTTTCCCTCGTCGAGACCGGCGGGAACGGCGAGTGGGCCATCGTGCTGCGTGAGCCCGCCTATCAGGGGGAGGGACGCGCGGAAACCGCGTACGCCGTCGTCCACACGCCCACCGGACGTGACGTCGGTGCGATGCTGTTCGGCGACTCCGCCCTTCTCGGCCCCGAGATACTGCCTGTCGGCTTCAGCAACCGGGCGGGAAACACATACGTGGAGTACGAAAACCTCCGAACGGGAGAGACCGGACGGGTGCTCTGCAGCCTCTACGGTGAATAGCCCGCTTGTCGCGCGTGCCGGCGTTCGGCTATGCTCTGCGATCGAGATGGGATTTCTTCGACGCATCCTGACCGGTAGCTCGCGCGGCGAGTCCCGGACGCCGAAACCCGCGAGGGCCCCGAACCCCGCCGGTGAGCCTGCCCCTCCTGCGGCCGATGCACTCGCACCGCAGGCCGCTACCGAGCCGGTCGACGCGGTGTTTGCCTGCGAGCATCCCGGCTGTCGGGGGACCGCGGATCTCATTGCCGGGAAGCATAGCGGAATCGAGACGAGCCGCTTCGAAGCGCCAGGCGACGCGAACGGCCTGCGAGGGACCCTCGAAGACCTTCAACGGAGGTACGCCGGCCGAGTGGCCGTCGTTGTAGTCGACGAAACGCTCCTCCACCGCATCCTCAGCACGCTCGAAGGTCTGCCGCCGGAAGAGACCACCCTGCCGCACATGGAGGTGGCAAGCATCACCAGACTCAAGCTTCGCCCCGACCTCTCCTACAGCCTGAGCCTCAACGACACCGAACACCTCGACGGCGTCACAAAAAGCGATCGTTTCCGCATGCTGTAGTTCGCGTTGGCAGGTTCAGGCGGGCTGGGATCCCGGTTCCGACTCCGACTCCGACCGCGCCAGCCTATCGCGCACCGGGCCCTCTGAAATCGCGAAGCGTCCTGCGGAGCTCCGCCTCGCGGACAGGCTTGGTAACTACTGCGTTCATACCCGCGTCGAGGAAGCTTTGGACTTCCTCCTCGCGGGCGTAGGCTGTCAGGGCAATAATCGGTATATCCGAAGTTCGGCGAATGCGGCGGGCCGCTTCCACCCCATCGACGCCGGGCATCTGTATGTCCATGAGGATCACGTCGAACTCGGCCTGCCCGGTTGCCTGGAGAACCGCGTTACCGTCGGCGGCCGTACGCACCTCGTGCCCCTCGCCCTCGAGGAACTTCTCCAGGTACATCCGATTGATGGCGTTGTCCTCGGCGACGAGGATTCGCAGGGGACCGGCGGCTCGGGAGACATCCGCGCTGCCGGTTTCACGGTCACCCGACGACTCGCCGGGCTCCGGCTCACCGGCCTCCCATGGCACGGTCCCGGCGGCCTCGGGACCGTCGGCATCATCGGTCTCGGCGCCCCCGACGATCTCTGTCGGCACATCGAACCAGAACGTACTGCCCTCCCCCGGGTGGCTCTCCACGTGGATTTCACCCCCCATGAGCTCCACGAGCTGCCGGGAGATCGCAAGTCCGAGACCGGTCCCTTCGAACTCCTTCTGGTAAGAGCTGTCCACCTGATAGAAACTCTCGAACACCCGCGGCAGGGCCTCCGGCGGAATCCCGATTCCACTGTCGGCGACGGAGAAGCGAAGGACCGCGGCCCCGGGGCGCCCCCCGGCGGACACTTCGGCGCGCCCCTCGGCACGCTCGGCACGCACGAGAATCTCCCCTCCGGAGGTGAACTTCACCGCGTTCGCGAGCAGATTATGCAGAACCTGCTGCAACCGCAGCCGATCGCCCCTCACTAACCCTGGCAGCCCATCACCATATTCGATGCGAATGGGCACTCCGGAGCCGCGGTCGGTATGGCTCACAAGCTTCACGGTGCTCGAAAGCAGTTCACCGGGGTCGATCTCGTCGTCGCTCAATACGATCCGCCTGTCCTCGAGTTTCGAAAAATCAAGCAGGTCGTCCACGATGCCGAGGAGTGAGCGCCCCGAATCCTCGATGGCACGCGCGTAGTCCCGCTGCTCCTCGTCGAGCCTGCCGCGCGAGAGCACCCTCGAAAGGCCGATGACCCCGGTGATCGGTGTGCGGACCTCATGGCTCATGTTGGCCAGAAACCGTGTCTTCGCCTCATTCGCCTCGGTCAGCTGAGCCCTCGTTTGCTCGAGGTCGTGGACCTTCTGCCGGAGTTCCCGCGTCTTCTCTTCCACTTCCTGCTCTGCGCGCTCATTCGCCTCGAGAAGCTGTGTGTATCGAGTGTTGAGGGAATCGCGAAGCGCATTGATAGCGACTGCCACCTCGTCGAGCTCATCGTACGGTCCCGGATCGGCGGGAGCCGAATGAAAGGAAAGCGAGCGACGCTCGAACTCGGTGTCGAAGCTGCGGAGGTAGGCGGTGATGTCGAGAACGCGAGTGACCACCAGCCGATGGAAGGCTGTGTAGAGGACGAATCCTGCGACCAGCATCCCCAGAATCGGATAGAGAGAGCCGAGGAGCCCCAGCGAAAATGCGGTACTCAGCACCTGGTGCCGGTCGGCGTAGATACGCAGGCTCCCGAGATCACGGGTCGAGCCCTCATACTCTCGCCTGAGCCGAAAGGTGCGGGTCGGCTCCCGATCGACCGGCGCCTGCCCCGAGGCGGCGACCACACCGTCGTGATCCCTGACTTCGAGATAGGCCAGCGCGGGCTCGCGGGCAAGACCGGTCAACTGCGCCTCGAGCATCGGCAGGTCGTACACCCACAGAGAATTGGAGAGCGGCTCCAGCTCACGGTCGCCGATACTGTTCATGAGCGCCTCGAGGCGTTGTTCCTGCTCGACGTAGGCAACACCCAGGCTTGCAATCGCGCTCAAGAGTACAATCACCAACCCGACCGCCACGAGCCTCCGGAGGATCTTTCGAACGATCGTGTTGCTGCGCACCGGGCGCCGCCGCTTGTCAGCGCACATTCGGCAGGTCCAGGGTCTCTGTATAGATACGATCGAACGTTCCGTCCGCCTTCATTTCATCGAGCGCCGCGGCAAGCGCCAGGACGTATCGTGCATTTCGTCTGTGCACATAGGGATAGAGACTCACCGAGGCAAGCGGCGGCTTGTGGACGCGGATATCTTCAATCCCGAGTCGCGCCGCCATCAGCGTTCCGTCGAGACGTGCGTTGAGAACGACGTCGGTTCGCTCGCGTGCAAGCAGGTCGAAGGCCCGACGGGTCGAGTCCACCGCCACGGCCGATTTCGCCGCGGTGGCATTGTTTTCGAAGATCTTCCAGCCACGGACATAGGTGATGTTGTGCGCTGCGAGGTCGCTCCAGGAGAAAATGGGCGCCACTCCGCGCCGCGAGAAGGCGACGAAATCGCGCGACTCGATACTTGCGGACCGAATGCGCACGAGGTGATGATACATGCGCTCCATATTCTCAACGCGGGCGACCACCCC
>JAAAOH010000072.1 GCA_009908925.1 Spirochaetota bacterium
GATGAAGGAAGGCTCGGCCGACCGCTATGCTACCGCCGAGGGCGAGGAGCCCGTACCGGAAGGTGTGGAAGGCCGTGTACCCTACAAGGGCGAGCTCGCGCCGTTTCTCGCTCAGCTCGTGACCGGGCTGAAGAAGGGGATGGGCTACTGCGGAACAA
The DNA here is from genome assembly GCA_009908925.1 of Spirochaetota bacterium. Lineage (GTDB taxonomy): Bacteria > Spirochaetota > Spirochaetia > DSM-27196 > PWMO01 > JAAAOH01. Next base: position 159 of record JAAAOH010000072.1, read on the forward strand.
AAACGCTCGGCGAGCTCCGCGAATCCGCGAAGTTCATCCGTATCTCCGGAGCGGGCCTGAAGGAAGGCCACGTGCATGACGTTGCGATGGTGCAGGAACCGCCAAACTATTCACGCTGATATTACCGGCGGCCGCCGCCTCCTCGGTGCCGACCGCCCGGCGGAAGGGACATAGAGATCATGAAACTGGTAGTAATCGGAGCCCAGTGGGGCGATGAAGGGAAGGGCAAAATCGTCGATTTCCTCGCCAGGGATGCGGACACCGTTGTCCGGTTCTCAGGCGGTGCGAACGCCGGACACACAATCGTTCACGGCAGGAATACCTACAAGCTCCACCTGGTTCCCTCGGGGATCGTGTATGAGGACAAGCGGGTCATCCTCGGCACCGGCATGGTGATCGATCCCGAGGCGCTGGAGAAAGAGCTCGAGGAGCTCTCCACCGCGGGAGTGGTCTGGGCCGGTCGCGTTCTCATTTCCGATCGGGCGCATCTGGTGCTTCCGCGATACAAACGGATGGATAAGGACCTCGACACGAAGCGCGCCCAACCCATCGGGACGACCGGTCGCGGCATCGGGGTCACCTACTCGATGAAGTCCGCTCGCGACGGCGTGCGGGTGATCGATGCCTTCGATGACGCGCTGCTTGCCGCGCTCTCACAGGAGGACCGCGATTTCCTTCTCGAACACCGCGAGTTCTTCCGCGAGATGATGGTAGATGTCAACTCCTATATGACCGACCACGGCGATGAGAACGTGCTGCTCGAGGGTGCACAGGGGACGCTGCTGGACCTCGATCTCGGTACGTATCCGTTCGTTTCCTCCGGCTCCTCCTCCGCCAACGGAGCGGCGGTTGGAGCCGGATTCGGGCCGCGAGAGCTCGACCGCGTGGTGGGCGTGTGCAAAGCCTACTCCACCCGCGTGGGAAACGGCCCTTTTCCCACGGAGTTCGAGAGCGAGCGGGACGGGGACCTCGAGCATGTCATCCGCGAGCTCGGCCACGAGTACGGAGTCACCACCGGTCGGCCGCGGCGCTGCGGATATCTCGACCTCGTCGCCCTGCGCTACGCCTGCCGCTCGAACTCGATCGACACGCTCGCGTTGACGCATCTCGACATATACGACTCCTTCGAGGAGATTCAGGTCTGCGTCGGCTACAAGGTGGATGGCCGGGTCACCGAGCTCTTTCCGGCATCGCGGACCGCGGCAGCCAATGCGGAACCCGTACTGAAGGCCCTGCCGGGCTGGAAGGCATCGTCGGCTCAGGCAAGGGCTTTTTCGGAGCTCCCCACCGGCGCCCAGGATTATGTCCGCTACATCGAGGAGTACACCGGTGTTTCCGTGGAGATCATCTCGGTCGGCTCCGACCGTGAGCACACGATCGTCGAGAGGGATCCGTGGACACCATCCTGATCCTCGATTTCGGGAGCCAGACGACGCAACTCATCGCGCGTCGCATTCGTGAGCTTTCGATCTACTCGCGCATCGTTCCCGGGGACGGGCGTCTCGCCGACATGGATCTGAGCGAGGTTAAGGGCATCATCCTCTCCGGGAGCCCTCACTCGGTGCATGACGCCGACGCCCCCATACCCGATCCGTCGGTATACGAGAGCGGATTGCCGGTACTCGGTATCTGCTACGGGCTCCAGCGGCTCGTCCACGACCACGGCGGCCAGGTCGAGCAACAACAGCGCCGCGAGTACGGTCGCGCGCGACAACAGATTACTGGCGGGCATCCGCTCTTCGAGGGCATGGAGGACGGATTCGTCTCCTGGATGAGCCACGGCGACAGCATAGAGCGCCTGCCTCAGGACGCCGAGCTCGTCTCGGAGTCCGAGCACGGCCTTCCCGGCTGTATCGCGTTCCGGGAACGGAACTTCGTCGGCATTCAGTTCCATCCCGAGGTCACCCACACTGAGGCCGGTACGCTCGTGCTCGAGAACTTTGCCGTCCGTATTGCAGGCGCACGGCGACAGTGGACCATGGACGCCTACGCCGAGCAGATGTCTGCTGAGCTCGTCGCGCGCGTCGGGTCCAGTCCCGTGCTGCTTCTCATTTCCGGTGGCGTGGACTCGACCGTGACCGCAGCCATGCTTCTCGCCGCACTGCCGCCCGAGCAGGTACATCTCATGTACGTGGATACAGGCCTCATGCGCTATCGTGAGACCGAGGAGGTCCGCCGGGGGCTCGAGGCGCTCGGTGCAAAGCACCTCTACATCGTCGATGCCGAGGAGGCGTTTCTCAGCGCTCTCGCGGGTATCTCCGATCCCGAGGAAAAACGCAGGGCAATCGGAGATACCTTTGTGCGGGTGCAGGAGGCGGAGATCCGGGCCCACATTCCCGGGGATTACGTCCTTGCTCAGGGCACCCTCTATACCGACTACGTGGAGTCGGGGCGGGGTGTGGGAGAGAAGGCGCGGGTGATCAAATCCCACCACAACGTGCGCTCACCGCTCATCGAAGCAAAGCGCGACGCCGGCGAGGTGGTCGAGCCTCTCATTCATCTCTACAAGGACGAAGTACGCGAGCTCGGTGCGCGGCTTGGCGTCCGTGATGATATAATCCGGCGTCATCCCTTTCCCGGGCCCGGCCTTGCCGTGCGTATCCTCGGGGAGGTCACCCGCGAGCGATGTGCACTTCTGCGGCAGGTCGACAATACCTACATCACCGAGCTTAAAGAGCGCGGGCTGTACGATGAAATCTGGCAGGCCTTCGCGGTGCTGCTGCCCATCCGATCCGTGGGTGTTGCCGGTGATGAGCGCGGTTACGGCAGCGTCATTGCGCTGCGCGCGGTCGGCTCACGCGACGGGATGACTGCAGACGTATACCCCTTCCCGACCGACCATCTGCTCGAAATCTCCTCCATCATCACCAATCGACACCCGGAGGTGGGGCGCGTGGTCTACGATGTGTCGAGCAAGCCGCCGGCTACCATTGAGTGGGAGTAAGGTCGCTATTCGTCGATCTCCGTGTGTTGCTCTTCGCTTCTGCTCTCTTCAGCGGCGGCTCTAAGGCGTCGGCGCAGTTCTTCGGGGCATTTGAGACAGTCGGTGAGTTTCTGAAGCTCCTCGCGAAGATTCTCGATCTGGGCGGATAGCTCACGCTCACGGTGCATGCTCTGCTTCATCCAGTGGACCATCTGCTCGGATACCGACCTGGTTTGCTCTTCAGCCGTTTCCTTTGCGTACTCGTAGAGGTCTACGGGTACACGAATTGAGATCTGCTGTGTACGTTCCTCGCGTGAGTCGCCGCGATACGGACTGCCTCCCATGTCGGCACTCTCCTAACTGACGGTGTCCATTACCCCAATACTATGTCTACGGGCCCTGTATGACAAGCGGGTCATCCCGGCGCCGGCCCAGTTTTTGGTTTGACGAACCATGACAAGTGGAGTTAAACTGAACTCAGAACTTACGAACAGTGACAAATGATACTATTTGTCAGGAGGTCAGGGAATGGATAAGCTAGTGAAGGGAACGACCACAGACGAAGCAAGAGTATCAAACACGGATGCCGATAACGGAAGCATCCGAGAGGCCGGGCAGCGGCAGCTCCCCGCGCATCTTTGCAGGCGCATCTGCGAGCTTGCAGCGTCACGGGAACTGTCAGTCGAATCACTCATGGAAAGCCTTCTCAATGCAGCGCCACGCGCTCTGCACGATGGGGTCAGCATGGAGGGCGGCCACCACGCCGCACTGCCGGCAGTAACGCCTGACGCGGTCGTCGATATGGTCAGCGAGAACCGGGAATCGGGTGGATTCGTATAGAACCCGGGTGACTGCAGGAGGAAGTGGAGGTGCCCGGAGTCGAACCGGGGTCCTCAGGAGCGCGCATACGCTTCTACAGACATAGTCTCCCGTTTCAAATCCGGAAATGCGAGGCCGGGAAACGCGCCTTCATTCCCTTGTAGTCCGGCTTAGAGTCCCCCGACGGTGCCGAACGGCCGCCGGAGCAAGTCCTGGTTTAGTGTCAAGCAGCCCGGCGCTCAGAACTGCGCCCCGGGTGCCCGTCGCTGCTATTTACGCAGCGAGTGCGTAATCTGCTTCGTCTGCAGTTACTATTGTGCCTTTTAGGAGTGGGCGCTCCACCTGCGACGTACGCTGACGCAATTCCTGAGTCGAGACCATTTCACCCCCGACGATTACTCATCTGTAATATAACCGCTGCGCGACCCGCCGTCAAATGAATGGAACCCCGAACCGGAGGGCTCCCTTTGTACCGATTCAGGGTTTGAGTCTGCGCAGGCGGATCAGCCCTGTGCGGTCAGGACCTCGTGAACCGTGGGATGTGCGGCGACGGCGCTGTCGCCGAGAGGGCGTCGACGACCGGCGATATCGGTGATTTTCCCGCCGGCTTCCTCGACAATCGGGTAGAGGGGCGCAATATCCCAGATAGCCATCTTGGGGTCTACCATCACGTCCATCCGTCCGCTGGCCAGGAGCAGATATCCGTAGGCGTCCGCCCAGGTACGACCGAAGGAAGAGGTTGCCACGATCCGCCCGTGCACATCCGACGCGTCCCGGGCGAGCGCGATGAAATCAGAGGTGCAGACCTCGGCGGTTTCAAGGGACTCGCAGGGCCGGATGCTGCAGGCGGCCCCGTTATAGGTGCACCCGGCCCCAACCGCGGCGGAGACCGTCTCTTCGAGGACCGGGTTGTGTATCACGCCGACTACCGGTTCGTCGTTGTGAAGTAGCGCGACCAGCACTGTGTAGAGCGGGATGCCGTGTATGAAGGACTTCGTCCCGTCTATCGGATCGACCACCCAGGTCCACGTTCCGCGGCGCTCGGGGAGTCCGAACTCCTCGCCGGCAATGCTGTGGTCGGGGTAGTGTTCGGCGATGCGGGCGCGGAGGAGTTGTTCGGTTTCGCGGTCGGCCCGGGTGACCGGAGAGTGGTCCTGCTTGTACTCGACCTCGATGCCCCGTCCGAAATAGGTGCGGCTGAGGGTGCCACCCTCGCGGGCGATTTGCTCGGCGAACCTACGGTACTCGTTCAGATCGGTCGAATCGTTCGGATCGGTGATTGCGGTCCTCCTCGTGATTCTATCTGTGCTTCTGCGTGCTCACCTACTCGTGGTCGCGCAGGGCCCGCTGTTCGTCCCGCCTCTGATCGCGCTTTTTGATCTGCTCGCGTTTATCGTGCAACCGCTTTCCGCGGCAGAGGCCGAGCTCGAGCTTGACGAGGCCCCGTTTGAGGTAGAACCGAAGCGGTATGAGGGTGTACCCCTTTTCCTGCGTGTTTCGCTTCAGGCGCTTGATTTCCTGCTTGTGTGCCAGCAGCTTGCGGGGTCGCACGGGCTCATGGTTGTTGATATTGCCGTGGGTGTACTCGGCGATATGCAGTGCCTCGAGCCAGATCTCGTCTTCCTTGATTCGTGCGTAGGAATCGGCAAAGGAGAAGCGGTTGGCGCGCATCGATTTGACCTCGGTGCCGACCAGCTCGATTCCGCATTCCACTGTATCTATGACCTCATAGTTGAAGTACGCCTTCTTGTTTCTTGCGAGGACGGCGATACCCTCGGTCGTTGTGCTCATTGTCGAATCTCCGCAATTACAGGGCGAAAGCCCAGAAAGGCAGTGCTCCAGTCGGGTGGTTGCGCGCCGCGCGTGGTGACCGCGATCGTACGCCGGTCGTTCGCCCACGAGCCGCCCCGCACGACGCGCTGCGCGCCCGCATACACGGGTTGCGTGTCTACGAGATAGGCCGCGGGATGATACCAGTCACCGGTCCATTCCCACACGTTACCGAGGAGATCGTAAATGCCGAGCTTGCCGGGCTCCGAGGAACCCACCGGCAGCGGCGTAGACATGGCCGAGTCCCCGAAAACCGCATCGTATCCCTCTGAAGCATTCAAGTGAGCGGCCCATTCCCACTCAGCTTCGGTTGGGAGGCGCGCCTCGAAGCCGGTAAGCGACAGCGGGAACTGTTCTGTGAGCCAGTCGCAGAATGCGACTGCCGCGTGATATGAGACGAAGCGCACCGGCCGCGTGGACTGATCGGTGGAAAGACCGTCTTCCCAGTCCCGAAGATAATCAGTTGTTGCCAGGCCTGCCGCAACCAGCTCATCGCGCGCGGACGGCGCCCAGCGGGGACGCTCACGTACAAAGCGCCGGTAGAGTGTGTGCGTGACCTCGGTCTCCATGATGAAGAAGCGGTCGACCCGGGCCAGGTGGGGGCGCTCGAGCTCCTCGACGTTGGTCGCCCCGGCCTCGGCCTGAGGCCCCATGACGAAGGTCTGTGCAGGAATCTCCACGAAGGTCTGACCGGCTACCGTGAAGCCGCCCGGCGGCTGCAATTCCGGTTCGCCTTCCCGGCTGGCCGCAACGATCTGTGTCTCCAACTCCGCGGTCCTATCCGAGTGCCAGGCGCTCCCCTGGAACCGGTTGGCGCTGTCGTCCGGGAGCGCGGCGCCCGCGAGGTAGGCGAGGCGGGGTTGCGCTTCCATCTCGCGTGCAAGGCGACGGAGCATGCCGAGGGCTTGCATACCGGCAAAGCTCTGTCCCGACCCCTCGGCAAGTGCTGTGGCACGGAGATAGTCGGCGAGCAGAGCCTCGCTGTGCACGTCTCGAATCGCGTGATCGAGGAGTGCATTAATGTGGCTCTCCGTGGCCGTGTCGCTGTCATCGGGGGTTGTAAGCCCTGCCGCCGTGAGGTCGAGCACGGCCTGCGAGAGAACGGGCTCGAACTGGTATTGCGCGTTGGCCTCGCCGACGAGAGCCCATCGGCTGAAGCCCAGCGCCGCGGCCTCCGCCATGGCCTGCGAACTGCGGGGTGTGAGTGCGCGTTCCACCGCCGCTTTCCGCGGCACAAAAAGCGAGCCGAACCTGCGTCCCGGGACCTCGATCTCGAATTGCTGCTCCTCGAAGTTCGGCCGCCGTAACGTGACCTCGTGCGTTCCCTGCTCGACAAATACTTCCAGGGGCGCCGTCCCGCGGCGTACACCATCGACGTGAACGGAGCTGCCCTCAGGAACGACTTCGAAGCTGACCAGCGCGCCATTATTTCGTATGCCGGGATATAGAAGCAGGAAGAAAAATGCGAGGAGGAGGGCAAGTGCGAGCAGAGCAGGCACATAGGTCGTCGGGGGAACGCCGAAAACCGGCGTCAGAGTAACGGTGTCGTTCTGCGCCGGTTCCGCGCCCCTGTTCTTCATCGCGCGGTATTATAGGGATCTACGGGCGCGCTTGTCAACGCGTGAGGTTTCTGCTACCGTTCGCACACATGGCGGCATCCTGGCAACACGCGCTGGTCGGTTTTGCCGAGCGCGTTCTGACACGACGCAAGCAACGGCGTATCAGAAAGCGCGAGCGGCAGAAGAACAAAAACCAGATCCTCGATTGGATCGAAGCCTTCGTGTGGGCGGCCTTTGTGGTCCTTCTGATCAACCAGTACCTCCTCCAGGCCTATCAGATCCCCTCCGGTTCCATGATTCCCACCCTGCGCCTGCAGGACCGCATATTCGTGAACAAGCTCGTCTACGGCCCGGAGTTGCTTCCGGGAATGGCAAAGCTCCCGGGGTTTGCCGAGCCCGAGCGCGCCGAGGTCGTCATATTCGAGAATCCTTCCTACATATCGCGTGGAACCGCCTTCGATATCCTGCAGCGGGTGCTCTACATGATCACTCTGTCCCTCGTGGATATCGACAGGGATGAGTTCGGCCGACCCCGGGCCCACTTCCTCATAAAGCGCGCCGCCGGAGTCGCGGGAGACCGCTTCCGCCTCGAGGAGGGCTTCATGAGCGTCAAGCCGGAGGGCGAGCCGGAGTGGATGAGCGAGGATGCATTCGCCGAGCTTGCCGGCGTTGAGTATCCGGTGCGTCGCATGGTTGATGAGGGCGCTTACGAGTTGTTTGACCGGGCAGCGGCGGCCGTGGCCTATCGGGACCTCGGAGTCCTTGTGCCCGATGAGAACGCCCGCGCGCTCGAGGAGTTGCGTGGCACCGACGTGGTGGATGGATACTACCTCGATGAGATGCGCTCGTACACCCTGTACACCGCCAATCCCTCGGATCGGCGCTATCGCGCTCGCAGCGAGCGGTACCGTATCGGGTGGTACGTCCCCGAGGGGCGCGTTTTCCCGCTCGGAGACAATCGGGACAACTCCCGTGACGCGCGTTCGTTCGGCGCGGTGCATACCGACGAGGTGCTCGGTCGGGCGATGTTCCGCTACTGGCCGCTCGACCGCATCGGAGCAGTGGACTGATGTTCGGAGGGTCCCGCCCCCGGTACAGATTCTACCCGCAGGAGCGCAGCGCCGGGTCTCGCGTGGTCTCAGTGGTGAAGTTCCTCCTTCTGCTGTTTCTCGTGCACCAGCTGATCTCGACGTTTCTCGTGACCGGATACGCTGTGGCAAGCGTTTCCATGCGGCCCACGCTCGAGCCGGGCGACCGTCTGATCGTGAGCTCAGCGCCCTACGGCGCCTCGATGCCGCTATTCGGGACACGGGCGCCGGCACTCGGCACCCCCGCGCGCGGGGATCTGGTGGTTGTGCGGACCTCCTATGCGCCACGCCCCCCGCGCCTGTTGTACCCCGTACGATCGCTGCTGCGATTCTTCACCGCCGGTCGAATCGAGGGCAAGGACGAGGACTGGCGGCCAGAGGTTACGCTGCGACGCATCGTCGCTGTGCCCGGAGATGCCGTACGCATGGACGACTTCATCTTCTACGTTCGTGCCCCCGAGTCCGGCAGCTTCGAGAGCGAGTTCGAAGCCTCGGGTATCCGCTATCCTCTCATTCGAGA
>JAAAOH010000372.1 GCA_009908925.1 Spirochaetota bacterium
ATACCGCCCATGGGGGTACCGCCGAGGCTATAGTCGAGCCGTATTCTGTCACCGGTGAGGGCAAAGGTGCGGCGGCTCATGAGCGCGGCCCAGATCCCCTCGCGGGAGAGCTCACGCGCCCACACCCCTGCCATACCGTGGCCGTAGCTTCCCGGATGAGCGCTGTGATGGTCGGTGTTGGCGATGACGCCGAATACGTGCCCCTGGGCAAGCCCGTACTGCATGGTACTTCGCCAGTCCGCGGGCCCCATGGAGTGGAGGAAGGGCAACGGCCCCTCGGTGGTCTCCGCACCGCCGTGCATCGAGAAGATCTCGACCACCGGCGAGGCGTCCTCGTCGAAGGTGTCCCAGTTGATCCCGCGGGCCCCCTGGTGATAGCCGATGTGATGGGGAAGGCCGAAGGCGGGGCGTCCCGCCGCTTTGAGCTCGGCAAGACGGCGATCGAGCTCGGGGACACTGTCGGGGTAGAGGATCTCACCGTGGGGATCGCGATATATGACCGCCCGGTCACCGTCGGCGCTCGAGTGCACCTCGAAGCCGGGAAAGGTTACGAACTGCCCGGGACGCTCGGCGGCCGCAAGCTTCTCCAGCGCGCCCGCCCAGTTCCGCTTGAGCTTCTCGAAGCCCTCCTCGTGGAACTCCACGATGTGGCCCGTGCGTTCGGTTGCCTCCGGCATGTCGGGCCAGTGCGCGTGGCCGGTGACCGAGACGAAGTCGAGACGCTGCCGGGCGTTCCTGATGGCGTCTTCGAGGTCGCCGTGTGCGTATGACATATTGCAGTGATTGTGCAGGTCGCCGAAGTAGGCGCTCTCGTTGTTAGCCATGCGGTCTCCTTGTGATTTCGGCCCTGGTGATTTCGACCCGATGTGACCCCGGCTCCGTAGGCTCAGTCCGCGAGTCTCACGAGCATGCCCCCGGCGTCCACCGCGCGCTGTGTGGCCTCCACCATTCGAAGCGACTCATAGCCGTCGGCCGTACCGGCAATCGGCTTCTCCCCGGCGAAATGCCGCCGAACGGTATGAAGCAGCTCCACGTCGGCACCGAAGTGGGAGCTCTCGAAATGCGGACCCCGGGCATCGATCGTCCGATGGCTCGCGCCGTAGTCGGATACCAGGTCGATTTCTCCGGTATCCCGGGTCAGCCGCAGCCGTCCCGATGAGCCGACGAGCTCCAGGGTTTCCTCGTCCTCGGCGCTCGGACCGAAGATGTTCCAGAAGAGCGCCGCCTTGATGCCGTTCTCGTAGCCGATGTTCACCACCGCGTGGTCGACGATGTCGCTGTCGGGACTGTAGACGCAGTTGTCGATTTGCGCATCTTCCGCCTCTGCGCCGGTCCAGCTGCGACGGCTGAAAATGCCGTGCTCCTGCTTGCGGTAGTCCGGGTCGAGGCGATAGACGATTCCGAGCTCTCGTCGATTCGGCCCCGGAAGGGCACGGAAGGGACAGTCCCGGTCACACTCCCGACACCGCTTCGGTGCGGTGGGGTCCGGTGCGAATACGCTCGAGCGGCCGCCCATGGCCATGAGAGACGTGGCACGGCTCCCGGCGATCCAATTGAGAGCATCAAAGTAGTGAGAGACCTTGTCGTTGAGCGCGCCACCCGACCGTTCCTGAAGCCGGTGCCAGCGCTGCAGGTAACGGGCATAGGGGATGACCGAGCGAAGCAGGATTGTCTGCAACTCACCGATCTCGCCGGCGCGCACGAGCTCGAGCGCCGTGCGCCAGGAGTGCTCATAGCGGCGGGTGAAGCCCATGATGAGCGGTCGGCCCGTCTCGCGCTCTGCCGCCATCATGGCCTCTGCATCTTCGAGCGTAGTCGCCATGGGCTTGTCGAGGTACACCTGCTTCCCGGCGGCAAGCGCAGCTTCGGTCGGTGCTCGGTGCTCGGAGGTATAGGTGGTCACGAAGATGGAGTCCACATCGTCGCGGGCGACGACCCGGCGGAAGTCGGTTTCCACATCGATGGAGACGTCCAGCCCACTGCGCCGATAGAGATCCTTCAGAAAGGCCGCGCCCTCGACGGCGCGGTCGGCGTTGGTGTCGCAGAGCACGCGAATAATGATCCCGGTCTCCTCGCGGAGTTCCACTGCCCGCGCGCCGAGTACATAGACGCCGCGCTCGCCGGCACCGATTACCCCGACCCGTATCTGGTCGCCCCGTATGCCGTTCATATCTTCTCCGTCCTCTACTCCCATGTCGGCTCCTCGGCGCTTCGTGCGTCCTGGCGGTTCACTCGGGACCCCTTCGGCCGCGGCACGGCTCCCAGGCGAAGCGGATCGTCGGTACGCTCCATCCAGGCGTCGAGCCGGGCCGCCAGGTCTGCATAGACGTGACGGTAGGCCGGCTCCGCGGTGAAGTTCATGCGCTCGGTCGGGTCGATGAGCAGGTCGACGAGCTGCTCGTCTGGGCGTGCGATGTTGAAGTAGCCGGCCTCGTCCATGACGGCCTTCGGCGCGGAGTCGTCAACGTTCGCCGGCAACGGCGCCGACTGCCCGTAGCGACGGATGAGCTTGTAGCGCCCGGTCCGAATCGCCCGACCCGGCTCGTAATTGGCATGGTAGTTCGTCTCGGCGAATACCTCGTCCCTGACCGAGGCCGCGTCCCCGCGCAACAACGGCAGAAGCGATCGCCCTTCCGCGGGCTGCGGCGTTGCGACTGCCGCGAGCTCGCACATTGTCGGGTAGAGATCGAGCTGAGAGACAAGTGCCTGCTCAACCCGGCCGTCATCGGCAATGCCGGGGACATGAAGCATGAGACTCACGCCGACACCGCCGTCCTGCAACGTGCCTTTCATCTCGGGGAATGCCGGCCCGTGGTCGGTTGTAAGAAGAATGACCGTATCGTCCCACAACCCTGCTTCGCCGATCGCGTCGAGCACGGTGCCCACCGCCTCATCAACCACATCGAGGGCGGTGAGAAAGCGCTCCATGTCGTAGCGTGTGGCCGGCGTGTCGGCCACGACGGCCGGCGGGCGCCGGTGTGAACGCTCTGGAACCGCAGGGGCCGGCTGCGGGTACGGACGATGAGTGGTCAGAAGTCCGAAGGACAGAAAGAAGGGGCGCGTGTGGGGCGCCGTGAGGAAGCGGGCAACCCTCCGGGCGTTCTCCCGGTCCCATTCGTGCGGAAGCAGATCCGGGCGGGTGAAGTAGTCGGTTGGACCGTCGAGGACTTGATCATAGCCGATCTCACTCTTGTGCGGAGCTACATGCTGTACGCCGCACAGGACAGTCTCCATCTCCGCACCGGCAAGCACCCGGGCCAGGTGCCGCGAGTAGTCGGTGATGCGAAACCCGCGGTGCGCGAGGCCGGTCATGCCGTTTACGTGCGGCGACACGCCGGTGAGCAGGGCCGATCGGCTCGGCGAGCACGTGGGGGCCGCGCTGAACGCATTTCGGAAGGTAACCGCGGACGCCGTCAGGCGTCCCACCTGCGGCAACGGCCGGGGACTCTGCGCCGGATCGAGAAAGCGGCCGGAGTCGTGAGTATGCAGATATATGATGTTCAACCGAGACCCCTGATTACTACAAACGTTTGCATTTCATCGCACTTCAACACGCCTGCACAGAGTTATAACACGGGTTCTGCTACGCAAGCAAGGAACAACAGCGCAGAATCCGGCTGAACCGCACGACTGCACCCGCAATAATAGAGTTAATGGCGTTATAGATGCCTCCGCTGAGGCGTTGTCCGCGGCACAGATTCTTTATTGACAGCTGAGTGGCGCGGTGCTACAGTATCGTTGGTGCAAACGTATGCAAAGACGGCTGACGATACGTGACATAGCGAGAATCGCCGAGGTGAGCCCCTCGACCGTTTCGCGCAGCCTCAACGACAGCCGCCTGGTCTCAGTAGAGACGAAAGCCCGCATACGCGAGATCGCCGAGCGCGGAAACTTCTCATTCAACGCCACCGCTCGCAGCCTGGTCACCCAGCGAACCGGCATCATCGGCCTGATCTGCCCGGACTCATTCGACGAGTATCAGTATTCGCTTCACCTCACCCTCCTCATAAACCAGATCCGGCGTACGCTCGAGACCGAGGATCGTGATCTCATCGTGAAGTTTCGCCACGACGCCAACGGCGAGAACAGCATACGGCACCTGCTCAACAGCAGGAAGGTGGACGGGCTCATCGTCATAAACCCCGACATCACTGCGGATGAAGTTGCCTTCATTCACGATCAGCGCATTCCGGTGGTGTTCGTTCAGGCCATCCCGCCGCATCTCGATCTCGCGGCCGAGAACTACGTATTTGCCGACCATGTCGCAGGTGGTACGTTTGCCACCAATCACCTCATTCGACTCGGGCACGAGCGCATCGTGTGCTTCACCGTCGACACCGACGAGGGATCTTTCGGTGAGCGCACCGAAGGCTACCGCCAGGCACTTCGCGATCATGACCTTCCGGTTAACGAGGAGCTCATCGTCGGCGGCGACGGCACCTTCGAGTTCGGCTACCAGTTCGTCGTGGACCACGCGGAGCGCTTCCGCACGGGCATCACCGCCGTGTTCTCCCAGACCGATATCATGGCCCTCGGTGCGATCGAGGGACTGTGGGACAGCGGCCTCCAGGTTCCGCGTGACGTGGCAATCGTCTCCTACGACGATATCGGCTTCGGCAAAGACTTTCGCCCCCGACTGACAACGGTGCATCAGCCGCGCGATCGCCTGGCGGTTGCGGCGTGCAAGCGACTCGGGGAGATGCTCGGTGCCCCGCGCTCGAGCTCGAGAGGCGGGATGAACGGCGCCGGGGTCATGAATCAGCACGAAGGGGAAACACTCCTGCAGCGCCGGGTACAACCCTACCTCGTGGTTCGGGAATCCTGCGGCGCCGAACGTCGCGACGACACCGTCGCGGAGAAGACCGTATGAGCATGCAAGCTGCGCAGGTGCAAACGATTGCAGAGCACTCGGGCTTCCCGTCCATTTCGGGGGCCTGCAGACAGATACCAAAGAAGGAGGTGAGGCCGAACAAGTAGCAGTGTTTCTATCGAGCGTCCGAGCGCCGCGCGGCCGACAATCCATCGGCGCGTGTGGCAGTTGAATCCACAAGGAGGGTTACATATGGAACGAAGGAAACTGATTCTGTCTCTGGTTCTCATGGTCGCAGTGGCGGCCCTGGGATTTGCCGGTGGACAGTCCGAAGAAGGGGCCGGAAGCGGCGGAGAAGCATCGGCGGAGCCGGAGATGGTCGAGCTCGACATTTTCCAGAGCAAGACCGTCATCGCCGACCAGTTCGAGGCACTGGGTGAAGAGTTTGAGGCGGCAAACCCGAACGTCACGGTGAACGTCGAGACTGTCGGCGGAAGCGCGGACTGGCAGACGATTCTCAAGAGCCGTTTCACCGCGGACGAGGGACCGGACGTCTACAACATTGAGGGCGCGTCGGACTATCAGCTCTGGCAGGAGAACATCGCGGACCTGAGCGGTGAGCCCTTCACCGACCAGGCGGTACCGTCCGCCGTCGAGCCGATGACGTTTGACGGCAATGTCTACGCTGCTCCTCTGAACTTTGAAGGCTACGGCTACATCTACAACCAGGACATGTTCGAAGATGCGGGCATTGAAGAGGCCCCGACGACGTTCTCCGAGCTCGAAGCGGCAGCGCAGCAACTCGAAGAAGCGGGCTACACGGCCTTCTCTACCGGCTACGGAACGTGGTGGGTGATCGGCTTTCACCTGCTGAATGCAGCATTTGCCCAGCAGGATGACCCCGATCAGTTCATGGAGGATCTCACAAACGGCGAGGCGTCCATGGCCGAAAACGCGATCTTTCAGGATCTGCAACAGCTGGTCGATCTCACCGTCGAGTACGGAGAAGACAACCCGCTGGCGACAGACCATAACCAGCAGACACAGATGCTCGCCAACGAAGAGGTCGCGATGATCCAGCAGGGGATCTGGAAAGAACCCTCGCTTCTGGAGGCGAATCCCGATCTCAACCTTGGTGTGATCCCCATTCTGATCAATGATGATTCACAAATGGATCGCATTGCCGTTGGCGTCCCCTGGTACTTCGTGGTGAATGCCCAGGCATCCGAAGCCGAACAGGAAGCCGGCAAGGCTTTCATCAACTTCATGATGACGAGCGACACGGGTCTGCGATACACCGTAGAAGAGTTCGGCCATATCCCCGCCTACCAGGGCGCCTCCGCCGAGGGACTCGGTGGTGTCGGACAGGGCATCCTCGCCTACACCGACCAGAACAAGACGATTCCCTGGACCATGGGGCAGTGGCCGGATGGTTTCGACCAGCAGGATGCATTCAACAATATGCAGGCCTACGTGGACGGACGGCAGACCTGGAATGAAACCCTGCAGGCACTCGACGAAGCGTGGCGAGATCGCTCGGAGTAGTCAGAGACTCCTGACGACTATCCGTCACAATTGACATCGAGGGACCGGCTTCGTGCCGGTCCCTCCATCATGGAACGAGAAGAATAAATGGATCGACGCAAGCTACGTGCAGTAAGAATAGATCTCCTCTTCATAGGCCCCGGGTTCATCTTCTTTGCCGGTATCGTTCTGGTTTCCTTTGTACTGGGATTCTACTACTCATTCACGGAATGGAACGGTGTCGACGCGGAAGCCGTGTGGATCGGACTCGACAATTATCGGGAAGTTTTCGACGGTGACACGCAGGCAGGGGTATCCGCCTGGTTTACCGCACGCTTCACGGTGGTCTCAGTGGTGATTGCCAATCTGCTTGCCTTCGCGCTGGCGCTTGCACTCACGCGGGCACTCAAGAGCGCCAATGTCATGAGAACCATTATTTTCCTGCCGAACATCATAGGCGGGATCATCCTGGGATTTATCTGGCGCTTCATTTTTGTGAATAGCTTCGCCACACTCGGCGAGCTCACAGGAATCGGATTCTTTGCGGCGCCGTGGCTCGGAACAGCGCAAACCGGCTTCTGGGGCTCAGTCATCGTTTTCCTGTGGCAACGAACCGGGTATCTCATGGTTATCTACGTCGCGGCGCTCGTCGGTATAAACGAAGATCTTCTCGAGGCCGCACGAATCGACGGCGCTACAGGCCGTCAGATGCTGCGTCGCATCATCATTCCGCTTGTTATTCCGGCGGTAACGGTCTGCATCTTCCTCGCCCTGTCGTGGACAACGAAGATGTTCGACGTCATCTACGCCCTCACCCGCGGCGGCCCATACGGATCCACCGAGACCTTTGCGATGAACATCTACTTTGAGGCCTTCTCCTCGAACAACTACGGACTCGGCTCGGCAAAGGCGGTCTTGTTCTTCCTGGTCGTCGGACTCATTTCCACGGCCCAGGTTCTGATTACCAAACGCTGGGAGGTAGAAGCATGAGCCGGGAGCAATACTTCCCTCGCCTGTTTTTCGCCGAGCTGGCAGTGATCGCCGTGGCCCTCGTTTTCCTTGCGCCCTTCTACTTCGTACTGGCAAACTCGGTGAAGCCCTTTGGAGCGATCGTGGCAAACGCTGCCTCGTTTCCCGAGACGTTTCATTACCAGAACTATCTCGCGGCATGGGAGGACGTACGCTTCCCCGTCGTGCTTATGAACTCCGTCATAGTGTCGACCTTCAGCATCGGTGGCATGGTTATGCTGGGAGCCATGGCAGCCTGGCGCATGGTTCGCAGGCCTCACTTCGTGAGCCGCGCGATTTTCATCCTGTTCGTCGCTGCAATGGTGATCCCGTTCCAATCGGTAATGATTCCCATGGTCAAGGTTGCGAAGGTACTCGGCATCATAAATAGCCGGGTCGGGGTTATCATTATCTACTTCGGCTTCGGCTTGCCGTTGACGGTGTTCCTCCTCCACGGGTTCGTAAAAGGTGTTCCACGCGAGCTCGAGGAGTCCGCCTACATCGACGGGTGCACGACCTGGCAGAGCTTTTTCCACGTCGTCCTTCCGATGATGCGGGTCATGATAGTGACGGTGATCATCCTGCAGGCGCTGTGGATCTGGAACGACTTCCTGCTGCCGGCGCTGGTGCTGTTCAGCCGGGACCTTCAGACCATTCCACTGGGCATCTTCCGGTTCTTCGGGCAGCACATGGACCGCTGGGACCTGGCTCTGGCCACGCTCACCATGGGCATGTTCCCGGTGATCGTGCTGTTCCTGTTTCTGCAGAAGTACATCATCCGTGGTGTGGCCGCAGGGTCGGTGAAGGGGTAGCGGGAATCGCCCGGGGCCGGAGCCGGGGCCGACTGGCCGGCTGCGGCCCCGGCCGCGAGCGAGGAGCGATCGAGTGCGGCACATCGACCGCTCAGTTTCGTTCGTTTGACATATGAACTAACTTGGCCTACAATGATAGACAGGCAAAGCGGTCATGCGCGCAACAGATATCCGATCCGCCAACCAGCTCAATCTCATCAGGTACATCCGCCGCCATGCTCCGATTTCCCAGACCGCTCTCGCAGGCGCGAGCAGCCTCCGTCCCTCCACGGTGTCCACCCTGATGCGGCCGCTAAAAGCGGCCCGCATGGTGGAGATCGTCGGCCGCGGCCGCTCGGGCACGGTCGGGGGCAAGCGCCCAGAGCTCATCGCCCTGAACGGGTCCCACGCAACCTTCGCCGGTGTCTACGTGCGCCAGCACGAGATCGACCTCTATGTGATGGATTACGACGGGAGGCAGACATACCGGGACACCGTTCGCGTCGCCTCCCCGACCGACGACACCGTGGTAGGACTGATCGCCGAGAGAGTGCTCGCGCTCGCCTCGGATGCGCCTCATTTCGCCGGCACGGCCGTCTCGGTGTCCTCGGTTGTTCCGACGCGCGGTGGTATCGAGGCCTCCGCCGGCTTCTCCTGGTCAGTTCCGGATTTCCGCGAACGCATCGCATCACGCATCGGCACCGACGCCCCGCTTATCGTGGAGAACAACGCGAACTGTGCTGCGGTGTATGC
>JAAAOH010000247.1 GCA_009908925.1 Spirochaetota bacterium
GGATTGGACTATGTACACGGAAAGCCCGGAACCGACAAAATAGCGACTGCTCAGAAACCGCCGAGCGGAGAACGTACTATAAGAGTGGTGACGATGAACCAGGCAGCAACGGACCAAGCAAAGACGAGTAACGGGGAAACCCGCTTTCGCGGGTTTCCCGTATGCTGTCCCTCACGGTTGTTGATTCTCGAACGTGTGATTCCAACCTTGAGTGGCCAAGTCCGAACTGTTCAAATCTGTCCTTTTCATGAGATGGTCTCGGACAGTGACCTCACTTAAGGTCCATGTGCCGGGTTCGGAGAACTGCGGGATGATTACCTCAAAAGTAAACTTACCTGAATTATCCGTTCCCTCGTACCCGTCATCGGTCCAGTACACGGAACGATTCGAGGAGGGGTCCCCTACCCACATGCTGGCGTCATACAGTTCCATGTCGTCTTCAGCCTCGACGATAAACGTCACGACCTGGTCGCCTTCGGAAGTATCGATCGTGTCTGGTCCGTCATAGGTGACGTTGGAAATGGTTGGATACTCAGTATCCCCATCACCGGTTTGCTCAAAGGTGTGATTCCAACCTTGAGTGGCCAAGTCCAAACTGTTCAAATCTGTCCTTTTCATGAGATGGTCTCGGACAGTGACCTCACTTAAGGTCCATGTGCCGGGTTCCGAGTCCTGCGGGATGACCACCTCAAAAGTAAACTTACCTGAATTATCCGTTCCCTCGTACCCGTCATCGGTCCAGTACACGGAACGATTCGAGGAGGGGTCCCCTACCCACATGCTCGCGTCATACAGTTCCATGTCGTCTTCAGCCTCGACGATAAACGTCACCACCTGATCGCCGGATGACGTATCTATCGTCGCCGGGCCTTCAAAGGTCACGTCAGTGATCGCCGGCTTTACGCCAATGTGGCGCCAGTCGGCGTACAGTGTCACGTCTGCGTCGCCTGAATAGTCAGCCCCTGCGGCGTAGGTAGTACCACTGCCGTCTGGCTTCGTATTCCATCCATCGAAAATATACTCGGTCTGCTTTAACTCCCCGCTATTCGTTGCCAGGGTAAGGTCGGTTCCCTCGACTTTTGTCTGGTCCTCCGGAACCGTGCCCGAATCCGCTCCATTGGCGTCGTATGTGACACTGTATTGAGCCGTATCATCGTTATTATCCGAATCACCCGAACTGTCCGAACCCAGGGGGGACGGGCAGCCAGTGATGAACAGTAGCAGTGTAATGCCGCCGAGAATCGCACCTATTTTTTCCATCACTATGTCCTCCAGTAAATACATCACTGCCAGGTTGCATTATGGCCACTCCTTCCCCCCTCCCGACCATAGGGAACGGGCTTCACTTTTCCGGGAGTTTCTCCCGACTCGATCTGGGGGGATTGGACTATGTACACGGCAAGCCCGGAACCGACAAAATAGCGACTGCTCAGAGACCGCCAAGCGGAGAACGTGCTATAACCGTGGTGACAATGAACCAGGCAGCAACTAACCGACCGAAGACGAGTACAGGCTTTCGCCAACTCCCGCTTTTCCTCGTGGTGATACTTGTACTTGGCCTCTCCCTGCCGCTGGTGCAAAGCTATGGCGCGTTGTCCAGGATAGCCGATGAGGTGGAAGCGCTGCGAAACTTTTGGTTTTCTGCAAGCATTGACGCCATGCAGCGGCTCCTTGTAGAACCCCAGCCGACTCACGAGATGGCAAACGCGTATGAGCCGCTCGAAGAGATGCTTGCCTCCCCTATCTTTACAGAGCTCGAACGATTTCCCCCGGAGCTTCGCACCGCGATGACAAGCCTCTCCGAGGCGGTGGGGCGCTCACTCCCCGCGAGCCGAGAAATGGAGCCGGAACATTGGCTCGACAGGATGGAGGACATCAACAGCCGCTTTCTCGCAGTTCAGGATGTTATCGGAGACATCGCACTGCAGCGCGAGCGGACCTACCGGAGCGTCGGGGTCTTCGCCCTGTTTCTCGTCGTCGGGATTTCCATTCTCTACGGGCAGCAGGTCCGAGAGGTACGTGCCCTTGCCGGCGAGCGCGCCGTGAAAAACCGCATGGCTCAGCTCGCGGCAAAGGTGCAGGAGGACGAGCGGCGTAGTCTCGCTCGGGAACTGCACGACGGCACCGCACAACGCCTCGCTATCGCACGGATGGAGGTGGACCATGTGGCCGATCCCCGAACGAAAAAGATGCTGCAGGAGTCGCTGACACAGGCGATTGATGAGGTGCGGCTTATCGCCTATAACATGCGCCCCATAGGAATCTCCCCCAATAAGCCGGCGGAAATGATTCGGGAGCTGGCGCTGTTTTTCGAAGATCGCTACCCCCTGCGGTTCGAGCTGTTGCTGCGCTCTGAACTCACCGTCACCTGGGGGCAGGAGGATCTTATACACCTCTACCGGATAGCTCAGGAAGCACTCGCCAACGTCGTCCGCCACGCTCAGGCGGATAAGGTGCGGGTAGAGCTGCAGTACACCCCGGAGGGGTTGGTCGCTCTCCGGGTTGCCGACAACGGAACAGGGCTCGGGGACACACCGGAGGGGCTTGGCCGCAACGGGATGCGCGAGCGCGCCGAGCTGATCGGCGGAACAATCCGCTGGAGGAGCGAAAACGGGCAGGGAACCGTGGTGGAGTTGCTTGTATCGCCGGATCGACGGCGCCGGAAAGGGGTGGAAGCGTGAAGATTCTCTTAGTTGACGATCACCAGATTTTCCGGGAGAGCCTCATAGACCATTTGAAGCAGGAGTCCTTCTGTGACTCCGTAGATGGGGCGAGCTCCACCGAAGAGGCCAGAGAGCGAATCGGCGACGCCGCCCCGGATGTTCTGGTCACAGACCTCAGCCTGTCGGCGGAGAGCGGCATGGAACTTCTGCGCTGGGCGCAGCAGGAGTATCCCGAGATGCGCACGGCATGCCTCACGATGCACGCTGAGCTGAACGTCCTGCGGGAGACCTTAGAGCAGGGAGTGAGCGGCTTTGTGACCAAGAGCTCAGGGTATGATGAGCTCGTCGGCTGCATTAGGCAGGTCGCTCGAGGCGGCAACTACCTCGACCAGGTCATGCTGCGTAAGGTCTTTCAGCACTTTCGCCGGCGCCCAACAAGCATCGGCAGTAGCAACGATGCGCTCAGCGAGCTTACCGAACGGGAGCGCGAGATCTTTACTCTTCTGCTACGGGACTCCACGCTGGATGCTATCGCCGAACGGCTCTACATTAGGGCTTCCTGAAAAACCAATTCTCAGGCCGGAATCGGTGCTTCCCGCTGGTCTTCGCCGTCAGATAGGTGAGGCGCAGCCAACGCGAGCAGGTACAGTAAGAAGCCAAAAGAATCCCGCAGTAGTTTCTGCAGGTTCATCACCAACACCGCCATGGCGATCGTGCTCTCGCTGGTCTCTTTGAGCTTCGTCACCACACGGTCGAGTCCGTAGCAGCGCTTTCCCTCACCGAGCTTTCCTTCCACCGCCACGCGGGTGCGCTCGTCTTCGCGGGTCTGGCGCTCGACCGCCTTTCGTATGTGCGTGTCCATCGGTGGGCGCCCCAGTGGGCGACCGCTTATCCGTATGCCCCGCTCCTTGCAGTAGCGGCGGTTCTCCCGGGTTCGGTAGATCTTGTCTACGTGCACCGATTCGGGGTAGCACCCGTAGAGCACGCGATAGGATTCCACCTGTTGGGGGAGGTCTCCGCCTTCGTTGTATGCCTCCCAGCTTATCCGATGCAGTCTCGCGAATCCATCGGCAACACTCAGCGATATCTTCGAGCCGAACTCTACCGCCGTGCCCGCTTTTCCGCGAACGATCGGCCGCACGTGTGGTTGGCTCAAACTCACGATGCGCCCGGCGGTACGGCGTGAGTCGCTTTCGTGCATCTCCCGCTGCTGCCGCTCCACCTCTCCGGCGACCAGTACCTTCCGGTAGAGCGAGCGGCGCAGATGCGAAAGTCCGACCTCACCGGATAACTGTCGAATGTGGCGAAGGTTACGCCGCAGGTACTGCAATTGCTTCTTCCGTCCCCTTCGAAACGCCGTGCGGGTCAGCCTCTTGTTCTTCGCACACCGCAGATAGTCTCGTCGAGCATTCTGCCGATAGGTACGTGGTTTCTTGCTCCCGCTCGGGCGCCTTGCATGCAGCACATCGATCGCAGCTTCCGTTGCCTCGCGGGCATCGTTCAACAGCCCGATGTCGGTGGGATGGCGAATATCCTGCGGTGCACAGCTTGCGTCACACAGAAGCCGGCCCTGATTCTCCGGCTCGTGCGGTTCCTCATCCTCGCTGTCGGCTGTCTCATCGCTCTTCTCCCGCTTTTCACCACGTTCGCGGGCGATGACCATATCGTTTATTTCACCGAGCACTTCACCACTCAGCCGCTTGCGGAAGTGCACCATCGCACTCGCTTCAAACGGCGGATTGGTGGAGAACCCCTCCAGTCCAATGAAGAATTGGAGGTACGGATTCTCGCGAATCTGTTCCACCGTTTCCTCGTCGCTGACACCGAGTTTCTGCTTGATGATAAGCGCTCCGACCGCAACCCGGCACCTCTTCCCCGGTGCGCCGGTCTCGGCGAACAGCCTCGCATACCGCTCTTCGATCCATTCCCACGGTATGATCGAAGCCAGTCGCACCCACCGGTTGTGCGGATCAAGCGATCCGCCAAACGGCAGATAGAAGTCCTCGAACTCTCGCTGTCGCCGCTCCGGCTGTCGGTACATCTTCTACTCCCGTAGCAGGTGCATGGGTTTCGGGCGCAAACGGCCGTTTTCCGTGCACGAAGATGCCCAAGAATACCACGTAAATAACTGTAATGTAAATTCTTAGTCGTTATTCAGTCAGCCCTACATTAGCCCCAAAACGGTGGAAAATCACCGCTCCAACATCTATGGCAAGCTCAGCGTCCACGACCGCCTATCGCTGCTCAATTTTGCCAGATCCAACGACCTTGTCGACTAAGCGATTGACCGCGGGGCGCAAAAAATAGGCCGCCACAGCGGAGAGCACTTTGTCCATAATGTTGGTCAGCATACCGGCCCAAAAAACGGCGGTAAGCAAGGACTGACCGGCAACGACGGCGCTCATAACCAGCGCGTCGATGCCGTGGACGTCCGTTACCCCTTGATAGATCAGGTAAGACGCAATTGAGCCGAGAAGGCCGTTCGCGACGCCCACCGCGAGGCCAAGCCACAGAAACCCTGCGTGATCCCCCAGCCACCTCCGCTGGACAAAGAGATGGGTAATTGCCGCGGTAGCGATATTGCACACAACAAAGGGGAAGAGGACCTGTCCGGTCGCCGTGAGAAGACCGTTAGTCAGCACTGCGGTCAAAAGCCCGGGAATCAGACCGAGATGGAGAGTCACGACGATAGTCAGAACCGAGTCTATGAAAAACGGCAGGTTCAGCTCGTGCGCGACGGTGCCCAGACCGAAGTTGAGGAAACCTCCCACCGAGGCAAGGAGTAGAAGTTTGCCGATCGGTTTTTGTTCGTGTCCCTCACCTACGGAAGGCGCCTTATTTGCCGCATCCACCATCGGGAGTATACATGAATCGTGCCGTCGGAAAAACCTGTTCTTTGAGGTTCCGTGATTACATCACAGGACAACGACCTACGATTCGGAACCCGAAGCGAGATGGTAGTAACTGCTGATGCGGAGCCCGCCACATGCGTTGGCAAGCGGCGGTCTCGCTTCCCGACCTGGTGATCACCGTAACCGACAACGGCGAAGGGGCCAGCGAGATCACAACCGGCGTGGGATCCGCGAGAATTCAGGAGCGGATTGCCTCACGTGGCGGAGCCGTGACGATGCGTAGTCTCAGCCGTGGCTTTCAGCTCGATGTGAGAATACCGCATAATGGCGCGTGAGCATCGAGCACGGCGCACGCGGATATCTCCTCAAAGACATTCCACCGGACGATCTCATAAAGGCGGTACGCTCAGTCGGTGACGTGCCGGTGCTGATCTCACCGTCGGTGCTGGAGCGCTTGTTCTCCGGAGGTCCAACGAACGACAGCACCGTCGAGCGAAGAACTGACCGGAACGAGCCAAGAGATGACCGGCCGCACCTCCCTGCACGCGTTCGAGCGGCGTTGACCCCGCGGGAACAGCAGGTGCTGGAGCTCATCATGAGGAACTTCGACAACACCGAGATAGCGGACAGATTGAGCATTGCCGAGCGCACGGTGCGGAATTACGTCTCACTGATCTACGACAAGTTGATGGTAGACAGCCGGTTCGAGCTGATTCGCTATGTGCAGGAGTGCCGGAAGGAGGATACAGAATCGTGGCAGTGATCGTGGCGGTAGTCACGGCGCTGGCGTTCCCCGGCTGACAGCCTCAAGCAGAATGCACAGCACAACGACGTCGGCACTATCGTCCACGCGTACGCCCCCAACACGCCGGCTACTTCGGTCTATGGAACAGTCCTCAGATGGTGGCGCTTGAGTGCGTCTACGATGCGGCGGGTTTCCTCAGCTGAGAGGGGCGTGCGGCGCCTGATCTTCGCCTGCAGCGTTTGCACGTTGATGTCCGCGTCTCGAGACAGTGCCGAAAGGTTTAGTATTCCCGAAAGATCCGACAGGCGGTCAATCGTCAATACAACATCGGTGTCGAAGTAGTCGAGCACCTCGGCCCCGGCCTCGAAGCGTTCCTCGAGGTTTTCGCTATTGGTTTCGCTCATAAAGCGCTTTCTCCTCATGGCGCGACTGTTCCACAGTCGCCGGACGTCATTGAAATCGATCCCATGCTTACCCACATTCGCGCGCGACTTGGCGCGATCGTATTCGAACTCCATCTACGGGATGGCATCCGCACAAAAATGTATGCGTGTCCACAGCGCTACCGACTTGCGGCGTAGGGGGCGGCGTTACCCGGCGTGGCCGGGGGTTTGGCTACGGTTTGGCTACACTTCGGTTCGCCGCGCCCTGGGAGTGGAACTAAGCGAACTTCTTGGCAGAAAGTCTTCCCTACGCCGATTGCCGTCCCATGTCTCTATGGACCAACTCGCTGAGAGCGCCGCTCGACTTGGCGTGCTTGATAGTCATGCTTACAAGGTTCCCATCAGTGTGGACGTCGATATAGACGTTTTCGCTCACCTCGATTGTCTCATAGACTCCATGCTCGCTGAAGTCGATGAGCACTGTAGCCGTGTCAGCGAAGTATCGTATCGTCATTTCGCGGCACTCCACTCCAACCGGCGCATGCGGCCGTCGGACTGAACCGCCTCGTGCTCGGGGGCACGAACGATCCTCTCGATCCAATCATCGCGGATCCTCAACCGATCCGGTCTTGTTCTGGTATGGGGAAAGTAGCGGGTGAACTTCAACCGTTCGTCCTCGTCGCCGTGCCGAGTCTGCCGGCATGGAACCCCAACACGAGTCTACAAGTCATTCGCATGGATTACCAGTCCCTTGCGATCCTGCCAATGGGTCAAAGAGCTCTGGGAATTCGCAGCACCTTGCGATGTTCGGCTATTCGTGCCCGGCCGTGCCGGCGTGGACTCACGTAAAACGGTCTCCGGAGAAACCGGGGCGGTTCAACCTGGTGTTACGGTGTGTGTGGCCAAGGTTGGGCTGCGGTGTTTGCACGTTTACGTCGTCATCCGAGTCCACGCTATTTTCGCCTCGGAGTCGGGAGCCACAGAGCAGGACCTCTCCCGGCGCCCTGTTCTTTTCCGGAGCGGTTCACGCTATTCGCAACACTGCTAAAGAAGCGCCGAACCTTGCACTACAGAGACCACGAATCCAGAACAAAGGTCTGAAGCAGATCGACCGTGTGGTTGATTCCACCGAGGTGAGCGACCTCGATGGCTGAATGCGCGTATCGGCGTGGCGTCGAAACGGATGCGCACTTCGCGTCAAGATTTGCCAGTGCTACACCTGCGGCGTCGGTGTATAGGTTAAACCTCGCGTCCACCTGATACGGAAGCTTTAGTTTGTCCGCGCAGCGACGAAGAGCGCGGACGAGTTCCTGGTCATAGAAAGCGATATGTGTTCCGCGCTGCGGCTTTATGGTTTCAAACCGGCGGATAATGGGCCCCTCTCCCAGCTGGAGCGCGTCGCCGTGGTCAGCTCCGGGCGGGGCTGCAAATCCATTGTCCACCGCAATTGCCCAGTCCGGCTTCAGATTCTTCGCAGCGTGCTGTGCACCCCTGGCGAACACCTCCTCCTGCACGGTAAAGGCATAGACGACTCGCGCGCTGATGGACTCATTCTTCAGACGTCCGGCCAGCTCGATCAGAGCAGAGCACCCGCTCCTATCGTCGACAGCCTTGGCAGCCAGGACCGTTTGGCCGCCGTCCAGCCACCGCGGAACGGTATCGAAGCAAATGGGGTCCCCCGGGAGAATCGATGAACCGTCCAGGCCGACATCGATCCACAGATCACTCATTGACTCATTGAGGTGAACTATCGGAGCACTGACCACCCCCGGAATGTCTCCATCTTCAGACAGGATGCGCACCGGTTGCCCCACGGCGACGACAGGATTGATCGTCCCTACGTAGTCGAATGCGACGCGCCCGCCGTTCACGCCGGTAACGACCATACTGATCTCATCCATGTGCGCCATGAGCATGAGCACGGGAGCGTCTTCCGGGCCGGTTTGCTCGGCAAGCAGATTGCCGATACCGTCGAACTCTACCCTGTCAACCGACGGCTGGATGAGTTCGCGTATGCGCTCGCCCACCCGTCCTTCGAAGCCGGAGGGCCCGGGAATCTGAACGAGCTCATAAAGAAGCTCGCGTATTCTGTCCATATCAACATCTCCTCTCCTGCGCGGGCAGGTTAGACTCTGCGATCAACGGTCGTCTCACTTCGTACCTCTTCCAGGATGTCGGCTGACTCCACGCTGCAATGCGATCTGTCCGGAGTTGCCGATCCTGAG
>JAAAOH010000299.1 GCA_009908925.1 Spirochaetota bacterium
CGTCGCGAAGCCTGCTGGTTGCGGTGGTAACCACGATGTCTCCTTCGGAAAGACCGGCGGTGATTTCGGTGCGGGCACCCATCCGGCGGCCGACCTCCACCCGCGCACGCCGCGCGACGCCGTCGGCCGCGACGAAGACAAAGGCGCCGTCATTGTTTCGAACGACCGCCTGTGAGGGCACCTGGAGAACTCGCTCGACGCCCTGCGGCTCGATTGTCGCGTTGGCCGACATCCCGGACCTGACCCGGTCTGGGCAGGTGTTGTCCCAGCGAATCACCGCCGCGAAGCTGCCGGTTCCCGGATCAGTGCCGGCCGCGATGGAGGCTACCGCGGCGCCGGGCGCCTCGGCGTCCGGGCATGCCGGGACGATCACACTGACCGGCGCGCCGACCTCGAGATACCCGACCTCGCGCTCACCGACCGAGATCTCCATTTCGAGCCGCGCGAGGTCGACGATGCGTGCCACCTCCACGCCGGGGGTGAGATAGTTACCGGGCGTGACGCTGCCGCTCTTTGCGGCAATGCGACCGGATATGGGAGCGGTGATGCTTTTGTCCTCGAAACGCTTCTTTGCCTGCTCGTAGGCGGCCTCGGCGCCGGATGCCGCGGCTCGGACACGGGCGAGCTCCACCTGCGACGCATTGCCGCGCTCTGCGAGTTGCTCGGTCGCCCGTAACTCCACCCGCGCGGTCTCCAGTTGCCGCCGGGCCTGCTCCATCTGCAGGCGCTCGATGTCGCTGTCGAGGGAGACCAGGCGTTCACCGGCCGCTACCGACTGCCCGAGTTCGAAGTCCGTGCCGCGGATGATGCCCTGGGTCTCAGACACCACCCGTGCCTCGCGGATACCACGGATGACGCCGGATGCCGTGATATTCGTGACCAGGGGTGCCCGGACTACCTCGACCGCCGCAACCGCAAGCGGTCCGTCGGGCCCCGCAGCCTCGGCTTGCCAGGTGGCGCTCGAGCCCGCGTCATCCCCGCTCTCATTCTCGCTGCCGCCGGCCTCACCGCCGGCCCGGCCCTCCGCGCCACCGCCCCCGCACGCGGCGATCACCAGTACAACGCCGAGCATGAGAAATACCCACCGAGCAGTCTTCATCCGGTCCTCCTTCCAGCTTCACGGTCGGGAACGAAATTATACAAAGCTTAGTTAGAAATCAAGCAATAATTGTGTGGCGCGCTCACAGGCGCCAGGTCATCTCGAAGAGGTCGTCCAGTGCCGAGAGGAATCGATCGCGGTCTTCGGGTGAGAGTGCGTCCAGCTTGGACAGGATGTGATTGTGCATGCGCCCGATCTCCTCACCGACGAAACGCTCACCCTCCGGAGTGAAGTCGAGCATAACCCGGCGGCGGTCGGCCGGATCCCGTCGGCGCAGCAGCAAGCCCTGGGCGACGAGGCCGTCTATAACCGAGGTGAAGCTGCCGCGCTCGAGGTTCATATGCGCGCCGAGCTCGGACAGCGGACGGTCGCGTTCGTAGTGCACGAGCATGATGGTGCGGTACTGGGTATAGTTGAGCTCGACACGGGCAGAGCGATATTCGAAATCGTAGAGCAGTTTCCGCATGAGATGCGGAAAGGTACGGAGAATCTTGAGGACGAGCTCGCTCTCGCCGGCGGAGGGGTGTTGTTCGTTGCTCACGCTGATCGCTGCCGGCTACTCTTGTACCACGACCCGGTATGAGCCGCTCTGGTCGTCCCAGTATGCGGCGACGACAATCGTGTAGACGCCCGTCTGTTCGAAGTCGATCTCCACGCGGGAGTTCCATCCGGTGCCGAAATCGTCGTTCTCCGCGACGAGGCGCCCCTGGGGGTCGAAAACCGTGAGGATCGGATCGAATTCTGTCGAGCGGGCCTCGATGACGGCGGTCTCACCGGCGCGTGCCGAATACCGGTGTTCGGAGACCGGCCGACCCGTCTCATCAATCGGCGATTCCGGCACGAGCTCGCCTTCGAATTCCGCCACCAGCGTGCGCGGCTCACTCTCCTCGTAGCTCACGGCATAGGTGCCGAGGCCGCCAGGGCCATAGGTAGTAACACGGACGCGGTATACGCCGCTTTCGGGAGCCTCGAACTCCAGGTATGCATCACCTTCGCCACCGCTGTCGTCATCGGCGAACTCGCGGCCGGACGGGCTGTAGATCTCGAGGTAGGGATCGAAGAGGTCGGATGTCAACGAGACGCTCACAAGCCGACCCTCCTCCGCCGTCAACGTGAACTCGTGATAGTACCGTCCCTCGGCATCCGGCGCCGCTGCTGTGAGCATCCCCTCGAACTCCTGTCCGACCTCCAGCCTTCGGCCCTCCCGGTAGGTCGGGTATTCCTCCTCGCTCGCGAATCGGAGCGCGGAGAGGCGGTAGGAGCCCCCCTCCTCCGCACTGAAGCTTGCTGCCTGCACCGTCACGACACCGTCTTCGAGGAACGAGTAGAAGAGCTCCGAGTCCGTCGTACCCGGCTCGGCGTCGTCGTTCTCAGCGTGGAAACCGTGGTCGCCACGAAGACGCAGCACGGTATCGAAGTCATTGGACTCAAGCTGCAAGAGAACCATCTGTCCGGCCTTCCCCGAGAGCATGTAATCGTCGGTGTGGTTTCCGTCACTGCCGAGACGACCGTTCACAGTGCTT
This sequence comes from Spirochaetota bacterium, assembly GCA_009908925.1. Taxonomy (GTDB): domain Bacteria; phylum Spirochaetota; class Spirochaetia; order DSM-27196; family PWMO01; genus JAAAOH01. The sequence goes on from JAAAOH010000299.1 coordinate 2,623, forward strand.
CCCACCTCCAGCTCACGAGGCGGCTCGAGCGACTCCACAACCAGCTGATAGGCGCCCCGTTCGGATGCCCCGAACGCCGTAGCGCCGACCTGTGCGATACCGGGCTCAACGGAAGTGTAGACGAGCCCCGCATCAGTTGCCTCGAAGTCGTCATTTTCCAGCACTCCGCCTGCGGGTGTACGCATCCTCAGGAAGGCATCGAACTCCACCGACTGAAGCTCGAGCCGTACGCGCTGGCCCCGCTCGAGGCGAAGGGGATACCAGTCGATAGCTCTCCCGTCGTCAAGACGTTCGTCCTCGTCGGTAAGATCACCGCCGCGGGTCTCTCCCGGCTGCAGGAGCTCCGGGGCAGGCCCCGCGACCGCTCGAAGGCTGAAGCCCTGCGGTGGACCTGCTTCTGCGGCGAGGTCGGCGCTCACTCCAACGCGTAGCTGCTCTCCCGCCTCCAGGAACACGGCTCCCGTTGCAGCACCGGCCGCGCTCGCATGCTCGCGCCTGCGGCGGCCATCCTGTTCGAGCAGGAGGATCGGATCAAAATCCACGGACACCACCGTGACCTGCACACGACTGCGCTCGTCGACGGATACCGAATGCCAGATGACAGGCTGTCCCTGCTCGGTCATCGTCTCGGCCTCCGAAAGAGTGCCGTCCTCTCTGAGGAGTGTTTCCTGTCCTGCGGCAACTCCCACAGCCAGAATCGCGAGTGCAACCGCAATCGCCGTTACCCTGTATTTCATACGCGCCTCGTAGGTATTGTTATATCACGCCGACGGGGCGTTGCAAAACGCTTTGCGGCAGCGCACTTCCTCGCTATCTTAGGCGATATGGCTGAACCGCTCATTCATGTGAGGCACCTTTACAAGTCCTACGGCGATCTTGTCGCGGTGAACGACCTCGACTTCGACGTGCCGCCAGCCCAGTGTGTTGCGTTTCTCGGCCCCAACGGAGCCGGCAAGACGACGATGATGAAGACCCTGTACGGCAAGGCCGATCCCGACCGGCGCGACGAGACCGAGATACGGGTCCTCGGCTTCGATCCGCGCAGCGACGAGCTCGAAGTGAAGGCACGCTCGGGCGTGGTGCCCCAGGAGAACAGCCTCGACGTCGAGCTCAACGTTCTGCAGAACCTGCGCATTTTCAGCACGTTCTACGGCATCCCGTGGCGCCGGGCGCGCGATCGCGTCGATTACCTTCTCGACTTCATGGAGCTCGAGGAGAAGCGGACGGCGAAAGTGCGCGAGCTCTCCGGTGGGATGCAGCGGCGACTTATCATCGCCCGTGCCCTTCTCAATAACCCCTCACTTCTCATACTCGATGAGCCCACCACCGGCCTCGACCCCCAGGTGCGCCAGCTCATATGGGACAAGCTCCGCAGCCTCAAGCGCAGCGGCGTGACGATTCTGCTCACCACGCACTACATGGACGAGGCTTTCCAGATTGCCGACTCGGTGCTCATCATGGACCACGGGGTGAAGGTTCTCGAGGGCAACCCCGGGCAACTGCTCACTGAGCACATGGAGAGCCACGTCCTCGAGCTCATCAATGCCGACGCGAAGCCGAAGGTCGAGTCTCACATATCCGACGGAGAGATCCGCACCGAAGGCTCGGGCGAGCGTATTCTGTACTACAGCTCGGACCTCGATCGCCTGCAGGCGATGGTCGGAGACCTCAGCCCGGGAGACTATCATCTCAGGCAGGTCAACCTCGAAGATCTGTTTCTCAAGAGCACCGGAAGGAGCCTCAATGTCCACCAGTAGCATCACCGCCCCGGGCGGTCCGGGCGAGACCGCCGGCCCGGGGTATGCGGACGGCACGCATCACGAGCTTTCGGCCGGGCGACCGCCGCTGGCGCACCGGCTCTACAGCGTCTGGCTCCGGCACGTTCGTGTGTACTCGAAAAACCTCATAAGTAACGCCCTCCCGCCCTTTCTCGAGCCGCTGATTTTCCTCGTGGGCCTCGGCCTCGGCCTCAGCCGCTACATCGGCGTCATGGAGGGCCTCCCGTATGTGGAGTACCTCGCATCGGGACTCATGATGACCGCCGCCATGTTCACCGCGGCCTTCGAGTGCAGCTTCGGCACCTTCATCCGCCTGGAGTTCGACAAGGTATACGACGGTATGCTCGGCGCCCCTATTACCGCCGACAACCTCCTCGTGGGGGAAATCCTCTGGGCGGGCACCAAGGGCTTCGTCTTCAGCCTGTCCGTGCTCGTTGTCGTCGGCGTGTTCGGCATACTTCCGGTGGGACGCATGCTTCTCGCTCCCTTCCTGGGGTTCCTCACCGGCACGATGTTCGCTGCCCTCGGATTCCTGGTGACCTCCTGGGTGAAGAACATCAATCAGTTCAACTTCTTCTTCTCGGGATTCATCTCGCCGATGTTCTTCTTCGCAGGCGTGGTCTTCCCCGTGGAGAACCTCCCGGCCATCGTGCGGCCCATCAGCGAAATTCTGCCGCTCACCCACCCCGTACGCGTCACGCGGGCCTTCTCCACCGGCGAGTTCGAGCCCATCCTGTGGTGGGACCTCGCCTACATGATTCTCATGACCGTGGGCGTCGGGTGGTATGCCATTCATCGGCTGCGGCGGAAGCTGATTCAATAAGTGCCACAGCAAGGGCGGCCGGCCACCATGCGGCGACCGGGCGGCCCGGGCGGGTGAGTCGGAATGCACCAGGCCGGGCGCCAGGTAGCCACGAGACCCCGCCGACGGTGTGACTCAGTTGGGCTTGAGCTCATTCCAGTTGGCCTCCACTTCGCCGGGTCCGAGCATGCTGTCATAGAGCTTCACGTTGTCGATGTAGCCGTCGAAACGCACCGCGGGGCTTCCCTGCGTGGGCTGAGACCCGATCTGCAGTGCGCCGTCGGAGTCTTGAAGGTGAGTCCAGGTAGACGGAAGTTCAGACTTCGTGACCCAGCCGGAGCCCTCGCGATAGTACCGGTAGTTATCGACCTCAGTGCCGTCGAGGTAGATCCTGGCGTCGGTCTGGTTCCAGGTCACGACGACCTGATGCCACTCGTTGAGACTCGGCGCGGGCTGATCTGCAACGATCAGTGTGTACCTGTCGTCGGGGCCGATGAAGAGCATACTGAGCTCGCCGTACCAGTACTGCAGACTGTAGGCATCATCGGAGAAGTCCGGCTCGACACCCTTGTGCAGGATCCCGGCCCACGTAATGGTCTCTGTGGGATGGATCCAGACCTCGATCGATGCCTCATCGGTAAGCAGGTCGACCGCCGGCGAATCCGGGAGGGTCACGTACTCGCCTTCGGCGTCGATCGCCAGAGCCGATCCATCCACGCCGTCCACCCACTGGACGTCGCCGCTAACCTGCGCGTCGCCGTCGCCGTCGATGTTGTCGTCGAGCAGGAGTGCGGCGGTGATGCCGGCATCCGGGTCCGCGTACACCCCGGTAAGTGCGCTCTGGATGTCCTGAAGCGTGAGGCCGGATTCGATCACGCCGACGATGAGGTCGCGAAGCTCGCCGGGGTCCATTTCCTCATCGATGATAGCGACCGCCGTCGTGGTGGCGATGCCCTGTGACGAACGCGAGGCGTCAATGGTGACTGCCGCCGAGTATACGTTCTCCGGTGTCGAGCTCGCGTCGAGTCCGGATATCTCGGTCTGCACCGTCTGGCGGTACTGTTCCACCGCGGTGGGCCCGCCGTCGCCTGCGGCACCGCTCGAGTCGGAGCCACCGTCGTTTCCGGGATCGCTACCCAACGTCATGCTGCACGAGGCGGCAAACACCGCAACGAGCGCAACGATCGGGACATGCTTGATGAACTTCTTTGTCCGCTCCATACCTCTCCCCCAGGCGAATATCGATACAATTCCCGTGCCAATACAAGCATTTTCGCACCGATAGATCGAGAAAGATGCTAAATATCTGCCTCATAATAGGTTATCTCTTCGGCATTGCGTGTGGTGCCGACGCTGGGCCGCCCGGCCCGACGCCCCTAAAGCCATGCGATACGCATTGCAGACTGCGTTTTGCATGGAACCGGACTGGATCGGCGACCGCCGAAACCGCGCCGCTCCCCCTCGCCGGTCCCGCCTCGCGCGCCCGGAATCGGAACTCCTGTCCAGACCAAGATTTGCTTGACGTTTTTTCGCTTCCGACCTAAAGTTAAGCGGTAACTCTCGGATTTCGTGACTGCAGTTCTGCTACGTTTCCCTTCCGGGACAAGACAGACAAAGCTGATTCACATTCCGTAGAAACCAACTTTATTTGTCTGCGTTCGCGCAGAAGGAGAAGCGTTCATGGCTAGCAAGCTGTACGTAGGTAATCTCAACTTTCAGACTCAGGAGCATGAGCTCCGCGACCTGTTCTCTCAGCACGGTGAGGTGGTTTCCGCCAACGTCATCACCGACCGTGAGACCGGCCGCTCCCGCGGCTTCGGTTTCGTGGAGATGGCCACCGAAGAAGCCGCCCAGGCGGCAGAGAGCGCACTCGACGGACAGGAGTTCGACGGTCGTCAGCTCAAGGTCAACCCCGCCAAGCCGCGGAACGATCGCCGCTTCTAGTTGAGCCGAGCCCTACACAACTGTAGTCTTATACAGCGATAGCAATTACAGCCGAAGAGCTGGGCCGCACATGCGGCTCAGCTCTTTTTTGTGCCCGCAGGGCCGCCGGAGCGCTTACCGCCGTCGTTCGCCCCGCCGCCGGTGCCGTTCTTGCCGCCGGCCGCTCCGGCGCCGCCACGCTTCAGCACGAACCCCCCGCTCTTGAGATCCTTCGTCGAGAGACGCACGCCGGCCGCGCGTACGCTCTTTACGAGATGCTCCGTCGGGTCGAAGATCTCCTCGAGCTTCTTGAGACGGGGCTTCGGCTTGTACTGCAGGCGGGCCACCTTCCGATCATCGGTGGTGAGATCGAGCACCTTGCACCCGTCGGGAAGCATGGAGTACTCGCGGTCGGTGATGTAGGTTTCGATGCGGAACCGCTTGAGGTAGGTCTCGCCTTTTGCGTTGCGGTACAGGAGGGAGAAAGTGTGCTTCGGGACCTCCTCCTTCTCTCCACGGGCGCAGAAGAGCATGCCCTTCCCCACGAAGAGCTTCTCCGGCACGTTCCTGACGTAGTAGGTGCCGTCACGCTGCATGACAAGCACCCGATCGTAGACTGAGACGTCGAACTGTCTGCTCCCGGTGGTCACCTCGTAGCCGAGGTAGCCGGTGTTTCCGTCGTAGCGGAGGGTGAGGTCCCGCTGGGCCGCCTCGCGCACATCGACCTTCTCGAAGGATGTGAGGCTGGTACGGCGGCCGAAGTCATCGCCGACGCGGGCAATGATGTCGCCGAGGTAGTCGATCGTGTAGCCGGTGATGTTCGAGAGGTGCTTCTTGATCTCCGCGAGACGGGCGGTGATCCGCTCCATCTCCTCGCGGGCCTTGTTGATGTCGTAGAGTGAGATGCGGCGGATGGGGATTTTCAACAGCCGTTCCACATCCTCCTCGGTGACCTCACGCGGTATCTCGGCCTTGAAGGGCTCAAAGCCTTTGAGAACTGCGTCGATGACCGCACGCTCGGTCTTCATCTCCTCGATCTTCTTGTAGATGCGCTCCTCCACGAAGATACGCTCGAGGGTCCGCGCATGGTATTTCTCGCGCAGCTTGTGGCGCTCGAGCTCGAGCTCCCGCTTGAGGATCTCCACGAGCTTGGCCGAGTGATAGGCGATGATCTCGCTCACCGGCATGATGACCGGTCGGTTGTCGCGAATGACGAGCGGATTCACCGAGATAGCGGTCTCGCAGTCGGTGAAGGCGTAGAGGGCGTCTATGACGTCGTTCGCGTACACCCCGCGAGCGAGCTTGATCTCGATCTCCACCTCCTCGGAGGTGTAGTCGCTTATGCCCGCAATCTTGACCTTTCCACGCTTGGCGGCCTGCTCGATGGAGGCGATGAGGCTCTCCGTCGTCGAGCCGAAGGGGAGCTCGCGGATGACGATACGTTTGGGGTCGCGGGTGTCGAGCTTCGCGCGCACGAGCACCCTGCCGGTGCCGTCGGCGTAACCGGAGACATCGAGGAGGCCTCCGGTGGGGAAATCGGGGAAGAGCTCGACCTCGCGGCCGTTCAGCACGTCGACCATGGCCCGCAACACCTCGCCGAAGTTGTGCGGCAGCACCCGCGTCGACATGCCGACTGCGATCCCCTCGGCACCGTGGATGAGCACCAGGGGCACCTTGGCGGGGAAGACCGCGGGCTCGCGGTTTCTACCGTCGTAGGAGTCCTCGAAGGTGGTA
>JAAAOH010000194.1 GCA_009908925.1 Spirochaetota bacterium
CGTGGAGATCGACTTCGAACAGACGGGCGTCTACACGATTGTCGTCGCCGCATACTGGGACGACCAGAGCGGCTCATACCGGGTCGTGGTACAAGAGTAGCCGGCAGCCATCAGCGTGAGTAACGAACAACACCCCTCCGCCGGCGAGAGTGAACTCGTCCTCAAGATTCTCCGTACCTTTCCGCACCTCATGCGGAAGCTGCTCTACGATTTCGAATATCGCTCTGCCCGTGTCGAGCTCAACTACACCCAGTACCGCACCATCATGCTCGTGCACTACGAGCGTGACCGTCCGCTGTCCGAGCTCGGCGCGCATATGAACCTCGAGCGCGGCAGCTTCACCTCGGTTATAGACGGCCTCGTCGCCCAGGGCCTGCTGCTGCGCCGACGGGATCCCGCCGACCGCCGCCGGGTTATGCTTGACTTCACTCCGGAGGGTGAGCGTTTCGTCGGTGAGGAGATCGGCCGCATGCACGATCACATCCTCTCCAAGCTCGACGCGCTCTCGCCCGAAGACCGCGATCGGTTCCTCTCGGCACTGGACGACCTCTTCGAGATGACCTGGCGCCTGTGAGCGCGCCGCACGATTATTGCTTGATTTCTAACTAAGCTGTGTATAATTTCGTTCTCGACCGTGAAGCTGGAAGGAGGACCGGATGAAGACTGCTCGGTGGGTATTTCTCGTGCTCGGCGTTGTACTGGTGATCGTCGCGTGCGGCGGCGGTGGCGCGGAGGGTCGGGCCGGCGGTGAGGCCGGCGGCAGCGAGACTGAGAACGGGGATGATGCGGGCTCGAGCGCCACCTGGCAAGCCGAGGCTGCGGGGCCCGAAGGACCCCTCGCGGTGGAGGCGGTGGAAGTCCGCCGGGCGCCGCTGGTCACGAATGTAACCGCGTCCGGGGTTATCCGAGGTATCCGCGAGGCGCGCGTGGTATCGGAAACCCAGGGGATCATCCGAGGCACGGACTTCGAGCTCGGTCAGGCGGTAGCGGCCGGTGAACGGCTGGTCTCCCTCGACAGCGACGTGGAGCGCCTGCAGATGGAGCAGGCCCGGCGGCAACTGGAGACCGCGCGGGTGGAGTTGCGCGCAACCGAGCAGCTCGCAGAGCGCGGCAATGCGTCACAGGTCGAGCTCGCCCGTGTCCGAGCCGCGGCATCCGGCGCCGAGGCCGCCTACGAGCAGGCAAAGAAGCGCTTCGAAGACAAAAGCATCGCCGCGCCCATATCCGGCCGCATTGCCGCGAAGAGCAGCACCGTCACGCCCGGCAACTATCTCAACCCCGGCGTGGAAGTGGCACGCATCGTCGACCTCGCACGGCTCGAGATGGAGATCTCGGTCGGCGAGCGTGAAGTCGGGTATCTGGAGGTGGGCGCACCGGTGAGTGTGACCGTTCCGGCATGCCCGGACGCCGAGGCGCCGGGCGCCGAGGTAGCCTCCATCGCGGCCGGCACGGATCCGGGAACGGGCAGCTTCGCGGCGGTGATTCGCTGGGACAACACCTGCCCAGACCGGGTCAGATCCGGGATGTCGGCCAACGCGACAATCGAGCCGCAGGGCGTCGAGCGCGTTCTCCAGGTGCCCTCACAGGCCGTCGTTCGAAACAATGACGGCGCCTTTGTCTTCGTCGCTGCCGACGGCGTCGTGCGGCGTGCGCGGGTGGAGGTTGGTCGCCGGATGGGTGCCCGCACCGAAATCACCGCCGGTCTTTCCGAAGGAGACATCGTGGTTACCACCGCAACCAGCAGGCTTCGCGACGGCGATGAGATAACCGCCACCGTGCGCGAGGCGAACGGAGCGCAGTTATGAGCCTGGGCCGCCTTTCGACCCGAAATCCGGTTCTCGTCAACATTCTCATGATCATCGTGCTCGCACTCGGCACCTTCAGCGTGACGCAGTTACCGCAGGAGCAATTTGCCGAGATCCCCTTCTTCTTTGTGAATGTGATCGTGCCCTATCCCGGCGTCTCGGCCGAAGACATCGAGCGCAGCGTCACGGTACCCGTCGAGAACGAGATGCAGGGGCTTGAAAACCTCGATTCGATACAATCGCAGGCGAGCGACGGCATCACCGTCGTCACGCTCGAGTTCTCGCAGGGGATATCCGAACAGGAGTTCGACAGTCTCTTTCAGGAAGTACAGAACAGATTCGGTAATATTGATCTCCCCGACGGTGTAGGGCAGGAGACAATCGACGACTTTTCCACGAACGATTTCCTGCCGGTAATCGAAGTCGTGCTCTACGGCGGCGGTGACTACGATGCACTGAGCTCTGCGGCCGACGATCTCACCGATCGACTCGAGGGTATCGCACAGGTTTCCGGTGTCACGCAGGTCGGCGCGCGCGACCGCATGATTCTCGTCGATGCGGATCCGGTGCGGATGGAGTCCTACGGGGTGGACATCAACACCGTCGTCAACGCCGTGCGCGCGCAAAACGTGAACGTGCCGGCCGGCACGGTAACCGCGGAGGCCCAGGAGTACCTGCTTCGTACCGTCGGCGAAGTCGACGACTACACGGAGCTCGCCGACATCGTCGTGAGGCGGGACGCGGGCACGGGTTCCGGTCTGATCACCGTGGGAGACGTCGCGTCGGTCCGCCGCGCCTTCGACCCCGACGGCGTGATCTCCCGCTACAACGGCGCGCGCGCAATCAGTCTGCAGGTCGCCAAGGTACCCGGCGGCAGCTCCACCGACATCGTCAACGAGACAAAGCGGCGATCGGCAGACTTCGGGGAGACGCTTCCGGACGGAATGCGGATCGAGTTTTTCAATGACTCGACCATTCAGATTCGCGACAGCCTGAATGTGCTTCTGACCAACGCTCTCTTCGGCCTGCTACTCGTCGTGGCGCTCCTGCTCGTGTTCATCGGCTTCCGGAACGCGCTGATGACTGCGCTCGGCATACCCCTGAGCTTTGCCATCACCTTCCTGGTGCTGGAAGCTACAGGCAACACCCTCAACGGGAATACGCTTTTCGGTCTGGTGCTGGTACTCGGGTTGATTGTCGATCATGCCATTGTCATCGTTGAAAACAGCTACCGCCTGCAGCAGCAGGGGCTCAGCCGGCGGGAGGCAGCGATCAAGGGTGTGGATCAGGTGATAGTGCCGGTGGTGGCGGCCACCGCGACCACGGTTGCCGCGTTTCTCCCGCTGACCTTCCTTCCCGGCATCATCGGTGAGTTTCTCTCGATCGTACCGATCACCGTGTCGGTCGCCCTGATTGCCTCCAACCTGGAGGCGGGGTTCTTTCTCCCCTCCCACTACGCCGACTGGCCCGGCGGAAAGAGGGCGGGACGCAACAAGCGCGACTGGTTCGAGGCGGCCCGGACCTTTTTCGTTCGCCTCATCCGGCCGCTGTATCGCCACCGTGTTATCACCCTCGTCGCAATGGTCGCAATCATGTTCGGCGTTTTTGCGCTCGTTCCCCGCATTCAGACCAACCTCTTCGAGGCTGAGGACGCATCTCTCTTCTACATCGACATCGAGATGCCGCCGGGAACGCCGCTTGCGCGCACGGATGCTTTCGTGGCGAGCTACGAAGAGAACCTCACCCCGCTCGTCGGAAACGGCGAAGTCGCCGGCGTAAGCTCGGCAATCGGGTTCTCCTCCGGGCAGACGGAAAACGTACGCGAGCCCGACGTTGCCCAGATCACCGTGGACCTCCTCGAGACATCGGAGGGGAGGACGCGCTCGATCGACGTCATCATGGCGGAAGTTCGCGCGGAGACCGCCGATATCCCCGGCGCCGAGAACGTGCGGTTTCGAAAGCAGCAAACCGGACCGCCGACCGATCCGCCGGTGGTCTTCCGGATTTTCGGAGACGACTACGACAGTCTCGTCGGGGTCTCCGATGCGATCAAGGCAGAAATGCGGGAGTATCCGGAGCTTTTCAATATCACCGACAACCTCGAAGGCGGCACACCGGAGCTGCGCGTATCCCTCGACGAGCAGCTTGCCAGCCGCTACGGTCTGACGCCACAGTCTGTCGGCGGATTCCTTCGCGCGTCATTTGACGGAATAACCGCGACGACGGTGTTCCAGGAGAATCAGGAGACGGACGTGCGTGTGCGCTATGCGCGGCGCGGGGACACGACGGTGAACGAGCTCATGCAGCTGAAGATTCCGACCGGTCGGGGTGAGCTCGTGCCGTTCTCCGCGGTTGCTACCCTCGATCAGGGACAGGCCTTTTCCTCCATACAGCGCCTCGACGGCGAGCGGGAGGTGCAGATCGAGTCCGAGGCGTACAGCCGGGCCAACGTGCCGACCATCAACAGAGAGGTAGAGCAGCTCTTCCGCACCGAGCTCGCCGCCCGTTATCCGGGCGTGCGCCTCGATGTGGGCGGAGAGTTTGCCGAGTTCCAGAACCTGCTCGTGGATATCCTGCGGGTGTTCCTCATCGGGATCTTCCTGATCTATCTGATCCTCGCCACACAATTCAAGAGCTACACCCAGCCGATCCTGATACTGTTCACCGTGCCGTTCGCGTTCGTGGGGGTTTTCCTCTACCTGCTGATATCTGGCACGCCGCTGTCGACGACGGTCATCTACGCGGGCATCGCGCTCATCGGTATCGCAGTGAACGACGCGATCGTGCTGATCAGCTTCATAAACGAGCAACGCACCGAGGGCGTGGACGCTGGACCGGCGGTGATCGAGGCGGCAAAGACCAGACTCCGTCCGACGCTGCTGACCTCGCTCACGACGATCGCAGGGCTGCTTCCGACTGCAATCGGGCTCGGCGGTTACTCAGTGGTGTGGGGACCGATGGCGGCAACCATCACCTTCGGGCTGCTCTTCTCAACCATCACGACTCTCATCCTCATACCCTGCATCTACGGCCTGTTCTACGACAATCGCTTTGCCCGGCGGCGGCGTGAGGCCGCTGCCGAGGGCTGACCGGGGCGTCAACCAAACCGATCGTCACTCTCCGGGTACGAGCTCGAGGCGCCGCACGTCGGTGGCCTCGAGTGCGTCCCGGGTGAAGTAATGCGGCTGGTAATCGACTGCGGCCCAGTCATCGATCATGCTGTCGTAATGGCGGTGAAAGGGGTGGCCGCTCTGCCCCGTGGTCTGCACGTTCTGCGAGGTGTCGAGATCCGAGAAGTCGAGAATCTGCCGCATCGAGGAGAGGAGGCTCACCTCGTAGGGCTCCCTCATGTCCCAGTCGGCGGAGAGCACCTGCTGCATTCCGCCGTCCAGCGCCACGGGACCGCGGTTGAAGATCCGCTCGATGACCCCGATCCCTGATTCCCCAAGAGACTGGTTTCGAAACTCCGCGATATGAATCTCGCCCCACTGCCACTGCGACACCGGTGCGTCGAAAATGCGCCTGCCCTCGGCGAGCGCCGCCTCGAGCGCGCGGGGGATGATGTCCTCGCGTGTTTCACGAATCTCGGGGGTGCGGACATCGTCCCACCAGCCGCTGCGCGGTCGCGAGAGCAGCGACTCCACCGTGCTCTGAACGCGGGAGCCCTCGCTCAGTCGTGATGAGCCCTCCCACAACTCGCCGGGGATCTGGTCGAGAAAGAGATTCTCGACGAGGTGCTGGAAGAACATTGCGAATACCGCGGCGCCCGCGCTCTCGCGGCCCATGCGCCCGTCCCAGGCGCGGAGGACCTCCAGGGCTTCCGAGAGTTCTCCTCCCGGCGATTCCGGGTCTTCCCGCGCTTCCATGTCGAGGAGGAAGGGGCTGAGCTCTTCGAAGAGGATGTTGAAGGAGTCGGCGTGCATGGCCTCGACTGCCGCTACGTCGATACTCGTGCCCCCCTCCTCGATGAGATCGACGATTCGCCGGGCCCTGTAGCCATGGTTGAACTCGGTATTGATGAGATGGGCATAACCGTCGGGGGCGACCGGATTGTTGGCCGTTACGATGTAGTCCTTCTCCGGGTTATACAGATAGGGAAGCTCCTCGAAGGGTATATAGCCCTCCCACTGATAGTCATCGTCCCAGCCGGGTGCCGGAAGGCGTCCGGTGCCGTTCCTGCGAATCGGGATTCGCCCGGGAGCCTGATAGCCGATGTTTCCGTCCACGTCGGCGTAGACGAAGTTCTGGGCCGGGACGTCGAAGAGGGAGACCGCGTCGCGGAACTCTTCGAAGTTCCCGGCGCGATTCAGGCGATAGACCGACTCGAAGGTTCGATTCGGCTCGAGGGCGGTCCAGCGCAGGCTGAGCTCGGTAGATGCGAGCCCTTCGGCGCCGATGGCAGGCCCCTCCACTCCGAAGCCCCGGAACCGCGCATTCGACGCCAGGTCGGTAATGACGGGCCCGTTTCGCGTCTCGCGCACACGGATGACGTGGGGCTCCTCCCGCCCGGCGACCGCAATGCGCTCGATGCGGACGTCCATCTCGCGCCATCTCTCGCCAACGCGGTACTCGGCGGGATTCTCGGGATTGATCTGCTCGATGTATACGTCCTGCACGTCGGGAGCCAGGTTCGTCACGCCCCAGCCGATGCGATTGTTGTGTCCGACGATCACGCCGGGCGCACCGGCGAAGGAGAATCCCGCGACATCGAGATCTTCCTCCGCGCTGTGGAGGCCCACCTGGTACCAGATGGAGGGCATCTGAATGCCGAGGTGGGGGTCGTTCGCGAGAATCGGCATGCCGTCGGCCGTCCGGCTCCCGCCGATAACCCAGCTGTTGGAGCCCAGCCCGGGCCCGCGCCCGAACGCCAGTCCGTGCGGCGGCATGGCGCCGCCCACGAACGCCCCGTCCGCAGCGGCGGCTGCGGTAAGCGCTGCGGCCCCCGGGTCGGCGGCCGCGGTCGGCGCCCAGCCGCCCGCCCCGGCAAGCTCCGCGCCGAGGTGGCGCTCGAGCTCGGCCTCGTTGACGATGTAGGGCATGTCATCCTGATAAGCGGGAAAGTACTCGGCGGCAAGCTCGGTACCGACCGCCCGCACGAGCCTCAGGGTGTCGAGCTCGGTCTGCAGGTTCTGGCCGAGATCGTAGGACATGATCTTGAGCCAGGTCAGCGTATGCTCGGGCTTCCAGGGCTCGATCTCCACGTCGACGCCCTGGAGGGCAAGGAGGCCGTGCTCGAGGGAGAGCCGGCCCGGCTTTCGGTCCCTGATGTAGGCGTTGACCCCGCGCGCGTAGGCATCGAGGGCGATGCGCGGACCGGGGGCCATGGCCTCGTATTCCTGCCGGGCAAGCTCGGTGAAGCCCATGGTGCGGAGAAACACGTCGGTGGAGAGCGTCGCCTCGCCGAGGAGCTCTGAGAGGCGACCGGCCCCGATGCGGCGCCAGAACTCCATCTGCCAGAATCGGTCCTGCGCGTGGACGTAGCCCTGGGCAACGTACATGTCATGCGTGGTTTCCGCGTAGATGTGCGGTATGCCGTTCTCGTCGCGCAGCACCTCTACCGGTGCGTCGAGGCCGGTCAGAGTGATTTCGCCCCGGGTCTTCGGGTGCGCCCTGCGGGTGACGATGAAGAACGCCGTCGTCGCCCCGACGATGTTGATGACCAGAACCACGGCCACTGCTACAAGAATGCGCTTTCCGACTGTCATCGACCCCCCTGCCACTACTGCCGCTGCCGCGGCTGCTGCTACTGCTGACCGTCCTCCGGGTAGAGCACCACCTCGATGTACTGATCGGTGTCCAGGTACCGGCGCGCAGCCTCTGTGATCACCTCCGCGTCGATCCTGTCGATGAGCTCCGGATACTCGAGAATGCGGGACGGATCGAGCTCATGAAAGTAGAGGCCCTGCATGGTGTTCATCCAGTAGCCGTTCGTGCGGATGTCCTTCTCGAACTCCTCGGTCTGCGTCGTCCGCACACGCTGCGCGTAGGAGGAGTCCAGTCCCTCGTCTCTGACTTCGGCGATGACGGAGAGCACCCGCTCGGAGAGCGCCTCGGCCCGCTCGGGATCGGTTCCGAAGGTGATGTGTACGAGGTATTCCTCGTCGGGGTAGCGACTCGGTGATGCCCATACCCCGATGCCGTAGGTGCCACCCGCATCCTCGCGAATGACCTCTCGGAGCCGGGTTTCCACGGCGGTCGCCATCGAGCGCAGCACATGATTCTCCTCGCGGGACCACTCGTAGTCGCCGTGGAAGACGAAGGATACGCGACTGCGGGCCTCGATGCCCTTCTCGACCCGCTCGGTTACCACGCCCTCGGGTCGCTCGATGCCGGGGTCGGCCCAGCTCTCCCCGCCGCCGGATGAAGGGAGGCTTGCGAGGTATCGCTCGACGAGGGGGCGGACCAGGGACGGCTCCATGTTGCCGACGAGAAAGAAGGTGAAGTCGCCGGCGTCGGCGAAGCGCTCGGTATAAAAACCGTAGGCCTCGTCAAGGTCTATCTCTTCGAGGGTCTCGAGGGTGAGCGGTTGTCGTCGCTCCGCGCCCTCGGCGAGTACGGCGCGAAGGCGGTCGAAGAACACGTTCTCCGGCTGAGCCCGCCGGTTCTCGATGCTCGTTCGCAGCCGGCGCATGAAGGAGCGGAAGGCCTGCTCGTCCCGTCGCGGCTCGGTGAAGTAGAGATGGGCGAGCTGAAACATCGTCTCGAGGTCACGGCGCGATGCCGAGCCCTCCATCCCTTCGGTGAGCTCGCTGATATAGGGTGTCATGCCGACGGTGCGTCCGGCGAGCACCTTGTCGAGCTCCGCGCGGGAGAAGCCGGCAAGACCCGACGAGCTGATGATGGATGCGGCCTGCGCGGCCGAGCGGAACGTCTCATCGACGGCGAGAGACGTGCCGCCGGAGCTCAATGCACCGAAGAGGATCTCGTCGTTCTTGAAGTCGGTCGGCTTTATCACCACGCGGGCGCCGTTGGAGAGCCGCCACTCGGTGACCCCGATCTCTTCCCGGGTG
>JAAAOH010000017.1 GCA_009908925.1 Spirochaetota bacterium
GCCGACGAAATCGAGATCTACGGCGAGGACTTCCGCTATGCCCTGTGCACCGGGAACGTCCGCGCCTCCGATGAAGAGCGCGGCATTCGCATCGAGAGCGCCGAGCTCTTCTTCGACCGCGAGGAGGAAATCCTGCGCGCCGAGGGCGACGCCGTCCTCGAGGACATCGAGAACGAGCTCGTCGTGCGCGGCGGGGTACTGGAGAGCAGGCAGCAGGAGGAGCTGACCATCGCCCAGATACAGGTCCGCATCTTCGGTGATGAGCTCACCGCGCGCGGGGAGTACGCGCGCTATCGCCGTGACGATCAGGTCCTCGAGCTTTCCGGCCTGCCGGTCGTGTTCTGGCAGGGCGATGAGTACCGGGCCTCGCGCATCATCGTGAACACCGAGACCGAGGAGATAAGCCTCGAGGGCGACGTGCGGGGCTCGATAACGCCTGCCGACGAGGAGCCCGAAGAGGAACAGCCCGCCGACGAGGAGCCCGCCGATGAGTGACCCATCGCTTCGCGTGGAGGGGCTGACCAAGCAGTACGGGCGTCGGGTCGTGGTGAACGACGTCGCGTTTTCCATGCACCGGGGCGAGGTGGTGGGTTTTCTCGGGCCCAACGGCGCCGGCAAGACCACCTGCTTCTACATGATCGTCGGCTTCATCACACCGCAGCGGGGCCGAATCTATCTCGACGAGCATGACATCACCGATCTGCCCATGTATCGTCGCGCGCGCCTGGGAATCTCCTACCTGCCGCAGGAGCCTTCGGTGTTTCGCAAGCTCACCGTCGAGCAGAACATATGGGCGATTCTGGAGACCCGCGGCGACCTCAGCCGCGAGGAAAAGCATGCGCGACTCGATGAGCTCCTCAGCGAGCTCGGTATCGAGGAGAACCGCACCCAGAAGGCCTACACCCTCTCCGGCGGCGAGCGCCGGCGCACCGAAATCGCGCGGTCACTGGCCATCGAGCCGAAGTTTCTCCTCCTCGATGAGCCGTTCGCGGGGATCGACCCCATCGCGGTGTACGAGATCAAGACCATCGTGCAGAGCCTCTCCGCCAAGGGAATCGGCGTTCTGGTCACCGATCACAACGTTCGCGACACCCTCGAGATCACCAACCGCTCCTACATCATCAAGGACGGCGAGATCGTGGTCGCCGGCAGTCGCGACGAGGTGATGCAAAACGAGATCGCGCGGAAGGTCTACCTCGGCGACAGCTTCACCATGTAGCAACGTTGACAAACGCATACGGCTGATTCAATATTGAATCGGACCCCTGCTACGGCCGCGTGCAGGCAGGGGGGAGGTAATCGTGCAAGTTCAGAGACCGGTCCTGGTGCAGCAGCAGAAGCTGAGGATGAATCCTCAGCTCTACCAGAGCATCCAGTTGATGGCGCTTCCCATCCAGGACCTCAGATTCAAGATACAGCAGGAGATCGAACAGAACCCCGCCCTCGAGGTCGAAGAAGAGCGCTCCACGGTGTCTCTCGAAGAGGTGGCAGGTACGCCCGCCGAGGATTACGACTACTTCGAGAACTCCTCGGATCCCGGCTACACCACGCGCAGCTACGACACCGAGGCGTCCGACTCCAAACAGCAGTTCATGGAGGGTGCCCTCTCACGGCCGGAGTCGCTGCAGGACCACCTGTTGTGGCAACTGCGGCTACAACCACTCTCGGAGGGCGAGTTCGAGCTCGGCGAGCTGCTCATCCACAACGTCGACGAAAACGGCTTCCACATCGAGGACCCGCAGAGTCTTGTGGCGGAATCTCGCCACGAGGTGCTCTCGCGCATGGCGCGGATGATTCAGACCTTCGAGCCGGTGGGCACCTGTGTCGCCGACTACCGGGAGTCACTTCTGGTGCAGGCACGCCTTCGCGAGGACATGCCGGAGGGAACCGACACCATCATCGCCGAGCATTTCGACCTGCTCGAGCGGGAGAAGTACAGAGACATCGCCCGCAAGATGAAGATCACCGAGGAACAGGTCCTCGAGGCACTGGAGTTCATCCGCACCCTGACGCCCTTTCCCGGGCGCAAGTACTCCACCGAGTCCCCGCGTTACGTCATCCCCGATCTGCTCGTTACCATCAAGGAGGGCCAGTTCGTCATCGTCCTCAACGATGAGGAGATCCCGGTGCTCGGCATAAACCCGTTTTTCGACCAGATGAACAACTCGAACACCGAGCAGAAGGACGTGAATCGCTTCGTGAAGTCCTCGGTAAAGGACGCGCGGTGGTTCATCCACAGCATCCAGCAACGCAATCAGACGCTCCTGAAAGTGGCGCGGGCCATCGTCGAGTTCCAGCGCGACTTCTTTCTGCGCGGTCCCAAGTATCTCGTTCCCCTGACGCTGAAGGATATCGCCACCACGGTGGATGTGCACGAGGCGACGGTTTCTCGTATCACGACATCCAAGCATGTGCAGACCGAATGGGGTATCTTCGAGCTGAAGTACTTCTTCTCGAACTCGATTTCCGGGGCGGGCTCGAAAGGGTCACGCTATTCGAAATCGGCCGTGAAAGAGAGGATTCGCGAGATCCTCGAGGAGGACAAGAGCGGCGAGAAGCATTTGTCGGATCAGCGGATCGCCGACCTGCTGAAACAGCGCGGTATCAGCATCGCGCGAAGAACGGTTGCCAAGTATCGAAAAGAGCTGGATATCAGCTCTTCGTACGATCGATAGGGCCCGAACACATTGCAAGAGGAGGATGAGCATGCTTCTGGATTACGAAGCGGTACACTTCGACCTTCAAGACGAGACCAAAGACTGGATCGAGGAGCGAATGGCGAAGGTCGACTTCGCGAAGGACCTCATTGTCGACCTCAAGTTCACGCTGACGAAGGAGAAGAACCGGTACTTCCTCGAGGCAAAGATTCATTTTCGCTGGGGCAAATCCCACGTCATCAAAGAGAAGTCCTACGATCTGCATGAGGGGCTGAACTCCCTGCTCGACAGTGTCGAGATGAAAGTCAAGAAGGAAAAGGAGAAGGTCAAAGAGCACTAAGCTCCGGGTATGAACAAGTTCACGGTCCTCGATCTTCTCGATCTCGATCTGAAGGAGCATAATGCCCTCGACCTGCAGTGCATCGGCGGCCGTCCCGGTCTCACACGGGAGATCCGCGTGCCGGACCTCAACCGACCCGGGCTCGCGCTGAACGGCTTCTTCGAGAACTTCGGAAGCGAGCGCATCCAGATCTTCGGGCGGGGCGAGACAGCCTTCCTGCGCAAACTCGAGGCCGAGGGCAGCACCGATGTCCTCCGTCGTTTCTTCGAGTGGGACGTACCGTGCGCGGTATTCACCCACGGCCTCGATCCCACACCGGAGTTCGCCCGTATGGCCGAGGAGGCGCAGTGCCCCGTCCTTCAGACCGATCTTCCATCCAGCGACTTCTCCTCCCGCATTCTCCGGGCACTCGGCAACGTGTTCGCCGCCCATGAGACCGTCCACGGCGTGCTGGTGGAGGTCTTCGGCATTGGTGTCCTCATTCTCGGCGACAGCGGCGTAGGCAAGAGCGAGGCCGCCCTCGAGCTCGTTGAGCGGGGGCACCGGCTGGTAGCCGACGACGCGGTGGAGATCCGCTGTGTGTCCGGAAACGTCCTGCTCGCCCAGGGCGCGAACCGTGCTCTCGGCCATCACATGGAGATCCGCGGACTCGGAATCATCAACATAACTCACCTCTTCGGAGTCGGAGCCATCCGCGACACCAAGCAGGTGCAGCTCGTCGTGGAGCTCGAGTTGTGGGATTCCGACAAGGTCTACGACCGCATCGGCGCAGAGGAGCGCACCAAGGAGATACTCGGCGTCAAGGTTCCCTACTTGCAAATACCGGTGAAACCGGGTAGAAACATTCCGATTATCATCGAGACGGGGGCTATGAACGAGCGGCTGAAGAAGATGGGGTACTACTCGGCCCGCGAGTTCAATCAGAGCGTGTTGAAGTGGCTGGAACGGGAAAATGCTCGAAGTGCATATCTCCGCGCGCGCAACTCGGCTCCCGATGCACACGGCGGTAGTGACTGAACTGATGACAGAGCGCGAGATAACCATCAAGAACAGAGCAGGTATCCACGCTCGCCCCGCGGCACTCATCGTGCAGACCGCGGGCCAGTACGATTCGGACATCTACTTCAAGAAAGAATCCGAGGAAATCAGCGCGAAGTCCATCATGGGAATCATCACGCTGGGTGCCGGTTACAACAGCGTGCTCAAGATCGTCGCCGACGGGCCCGACGAGGAGGAAGCTGTCGATGCCCTGGCGAGCCTGTTCGAGAATCGCTTCGAGGAAGAGTAAGCTCGCAGCCCTCCTTCTGATCCTGCGCGAGGTGTCCGTGCGGGCGGAGGCGGCGCGATGAAAGGACATGCACGGGCTACGGCGAGCCGCAGTACCCTCATCGGCGTGGCCCTGCTCTACCTCCTGCTCATGGCCCTTGTGCTGGTGTTCTCTCGTCAGGTCCTGCTCGAGGTATCCTTCGCCGGCTCCACGTCGCGGCGGCTCCTGTTCGCACTTGCGGCCTTCGTCCCCCTCTTCCTGCTCGTGATGATCGCGACGAACGTGGTGCGGGTGCTGCGGGAGCACTCCGCCGGTCGTCCCGGCACCCGGTTCAAGTTGCGCCTCATTCTCTTCTTCATGGTCGTCATCGTCCTCGCCTCGGTACCGCAGGCGCTTCTCTCGGTCAACGTAATCAACGCCGGCATGCGCGCCCTCTTCGACACGGGCACCGAGCGCGCCCTGCGCGGCGGGCTCGATGTGGCGCTGCAGTTTTATGACGAGCGGGTGGAGGGGCTCCGCGAGTTCGTCCGCGGCGAGGAGTTCGACGAGTTCACGGCCGGCGTCATCGAGGATCCCGCCGGGACGTGGGAACGCATCCGGCGTGTCTATCCGACGATAGACGGGTTTCAGGTCTTCAGCCCGCAGTTCGAGGAGCTCTACGCCGCCGGTGATGAGTCTATGAGGCTCAGCCCCGGGCAGGCAGAGGCGGCGGGAGAGGGCTTCGTTGCCCGCGAGTCCACCGCGCAAGTGTCTTTCCTGCGCGTGCGCCGCAGCGTCACGGTGGAGGGTGAGCGCTACGCCCTCGTCCTTGCCATGTCTCTGCCGCCGGGCTTCGATGAGACCGCCCGAAGCCTCACCGAGGCGCTCGAGAGCTACACCCAGCTCCAGCTCTTCCAGACGGACTTTCGTCTCGCATACGCGGGCATCTACGTGTTTTTCGCGCTGCCGCTGCTGTTGCTGGCCATCCTCGCGGCCTTCTATCTCTCCGACGAAATCATGCGGCCGATCGAGAACCTCGAACAGGCGATCGCGCGGGTTGCCGAGGGTGACTACTCTTTTCGGGTACTCAGTCGCACCCGTGATGACCTCAGCGTGCTCTCGCGCAGCTTCAATCAGATGGTTGCAGAGCTCGAGCGGTCGCGATCGAAACTCATTCAGACGGAGAAGGTGGCCGCGTGGCAGGAAATCGCCCAGCGACTCGCACACGAAATCAAGAATCCGCTCACGCCCATTCAGCTCAGCGCGGAGCGGATGTTGCGCAAGCACCGGAGCGGCGCGGGCGACTTTGATGAGGTCTTCGACGCTTCGGTGCGCTCCATCATCCGCGAAGTCGAAGGACTCAACCACCTGCTGACCGAGTTCCGGAACTTCACCCGGTTGCCTGAGCCCGATCTCGAGCAGGTTTCCCTGCGCGAGCTGGTCGAGGAGGCGGCGACTACCTACGTGGAGCATGCGGCCACGGAGATACACCTGGACGACATAGATGAGGAGTTCATCGTGCAGGCCGATCGGGAGCAGATCCGACAGGTATTCTCCAACCTGTTCTCCAACGCGGTCGAAGCCATGGACGGCGGCGGCGAGATCCGCGTTCGCGCCGACCTTGTCAAGCGAGGCAATAGCTACTACGCTCGAGTACAGGTACGGGACTCCGGGCCCGGCATCGACACCGGGGACCATGGGAAGGTTTTCAATCCGTACTTTACGAGCAAGCCCGACGGAACGGGCCTGGGACTCGCTATCGTCGAGCGTATCGTGTTCGACCACGGCGGTCAGATCTGGTTCGAAACCGAGCCCGGACTCGGCACGACGTTTTTCATCGACATTCCGCAGGGCGGTTCCAATGAGCACGATACTGGTAGTGGATGACGAGGAGGGGATCCGCGAGGTACTCTCCGCCATTCTCCAGGACGAGAACTACAACGTTCGGATTGCCGGCGACGGCATCGAGGGGCTCGCGATCATGGAGTCGGAGTCCGTCGATCTCGTGCTGCTCGATGTCTGGCTGCCGAATATGGGTGGTGTCGACGTGCTGAAGAAGATCAAGGAAGACTCCCCCGAGATCCCGGTCATCATCATCTCCGGCCACGGCAGCATCGACATTGCCGTGAAGGCGGTGAAACTCGGCGCCTTTGATTTCCTGGAGAAGCCGCTGAGCCTCGAGCGTGTGACCACCGCGGTCAAGAACGCGCTCGAGCTCGAGAAGCTCCGCCGGGAGAACCGGGCGCTTCGCAGTACCATCGAGCGACGCGATGAGCTCCTTGGCGAGAGCGAGGCGCTGCAGCGCATTCGCGGTGTCATCGAGCAGGCCGGCAACACGGGCTCCCGCATCCTGATCACCGGCGAGAACGGCACCGGAAAGGAGCTCGTTGCGCGCGCCATTCACCGCCGAAGTGATCGGGCGAATCACCCCTTTGTGGAAGTGAACTGCGCGGCCATTCCCGACACGCTCATCGAGAGTGAGCTCTTCGGTCACGAGAAAGGCGCGTTCACCCACGCGGTGAGCCGGCGTCGCGGCAAGTTCGAAATGGCGGACGGCGGCACCATCTTCCTCGACGAGGTGGCCGACATGTCTCTCAGCGCCCAGGCCAAGGTGCTGCGGGTCATTCAGGAAATGCGCTTCGAGCGGGTCGGCGGCGAGGAATCGATCGAGGTCGACGTGCGGGTCATTGCAGCGACGAATCGCGACATTCAGAGCGAGATTGCCGCCGGTAACTTTCGCGAGGACCTCTACTTCCGACTCAACGTCATTCCCATCGACGTGCCCCCCCTTCGTGAGCGCCCGGAGGACCTCGCACCGCTCTCAAATCACTTCCTCGACGAGTTCGATCCCACCGACGGTGAGCGGCCGAAGCGGATCAGCGAGGAGGGGATGGTGCTGCTGCGAACTTACGAATGGCCGGGCAACGTCAGGGAATTGAAAAACTTCATCGAGCGCATTACGATAATGAGCGATACGGATGTTGTCGGTCCCGACACAATCCGCGAGCACCTTGGAGAAGTGAGGACCGCGCCGGAATCGGGGGAGCTTGCGGAGTACGACGGCATGGGGCTTGGCGAGGCGCGTGACAGGTTCGAGCGAAAGTACATTGTGCAGAAGCTCGAAGAAAACGGCTATAATATCTCCAGGGCTGCGCAAGCGCTGGGTGTGTATCCGAGCAATTTGCATGGCAAGATAAAAAAGTTTGGAATCGAGATGCATAAATGAAGGGGATAACAAAGCGTCAGCAGGAAGTTCTGAGCTTCATCAAGGGCTTCGTCTCTCGCCACAAGTACCCGCCCACCATTCGCGAGATCTCCACAAACTTCGGTATTTCGGTCAAAGGCGCCTACGATCACGTGAAGGCGCTGGAGAGAAAGCAGTTCATTGCCCTCAACACCAACAGATCCCGTACCATCGAAGTGCTCGAGAGCGACGAGCCCGTCACCGACGAGTTCGTCTCGGTGCCCCTCCTCGGACGTGTCGCGGCGGGGCGTCCGCTCTTTGCCGACGAAAACCACGACGGTGAAATCAAGCTGCCGGGCGATTTTCTCGGGAAGAAGCAGTACTTCGCCCTGCAGATCAGCGGTGACAGTATGGAAGGCGCCGGGATCTTCAGCGGCGACATCGGGATTTTCGCCCACCAGAACGTGGCCGCCAACGGAGAAATCGTGGTTGCGATGGTGGACGAGGCGGTGACGCTGAAACGCTTCTACAAAGAGAAGAATCGCGTGCGTCTCGACGCCGAGAATCCCGCCTATAACTCGATCTACACCCAGAATGTTCGTCTGCTCGGCAAGCTCGTTCATCTGATTCGAAGCTATGAGTAACGGCCGCGCATATCTTCTGCTCGGCCCCGAGCAGGGGGAGAAAGCTCGGGAGGTTCAGCGTATCCGCGAGCTGGCCGCCAAACAGGCGGCCGGAACCGAGGTCGAGGAACATCGCTTCTACGCCTTCGAGACGCCCGTGCAGGAGGCACTCTCGCTGCTTCGAAGCGGCAGCCTGTTTGCCGGTCACACCCTCGTTATCATCCACGGCGTCGAGCAGATAAAGCGGAAGGAGGATCTTGACCTCCTCGAAAGCTATCTTGATCATCCCTCCGACAGCGGCACGCTCGTGCTGGTGAGCGACGAGTTTCGCATCAAGGATCCGCGCTCGCGGAAAGACTGGACAAAACGGATTCCGGAGGACAATCGGAAGATCTTCTGGGAGATGTTCGAGAATCAGAAGCGGGACTGGCTCAACACCTTCTTCCGGCGTCAGCGCGTCGACGTGGACGAGGACGCCGTCGAGCTCATTCTCGAGCTCGTCGACAACAACACCCTGGACCTCAAGCGTGCCGCCGGCCGTCTCGCCCTCTTCATCGGCGAGAACAACCGCCTCACCGCCGACGAGGTGGAAACCTACCTCTACCACAGCAAGGAAGAGAACGTCTTCACTCTCTTTCGGGCCATCGCCGACCGGGACCTCGAGGGATCGCTCGAGCTCCTGCGAAAGCTCCTGCTCTCGAGCGACAACTCGCCACAGTCGATCCTTGCCGGCCTGCTGTGGCAGCTTCGAAAGCTC
>JAAAOH010000239.1 GCA_009908925.1 Spirochaetota bacterium
GATTTCCGCGAGATTTCGGTGAACGGTGTGGAGATAGGAAGCACCGTGAGGTACAACGGCATCGCGGTGGGATCGGTGGAAGACGTCGAGTTCGGCGGCGAGTCCCTGGACCACGTCGTGGTGCGGGTCTCGATCCGTGACGACGTGCCGCTGCGCGAGGATGTAAAGGCACGGCTCGTACCGGTCGGTATCACCGGGCTACGAGAGATCGAGCTCTTCGGTGCCACGGCGGAGGCGACCGAGCTCGAGCCCCGATCACATATTCCCGCACAGCCCTCTACGCTCGACCGGCTGACCGAACCCGCTACCAACATCGCGAACGAGCTCGAGTTCGTGGTGTTTCGCCTTTCCGAGCTTCTGCGCGAGGAGAATCGTGCGGAGGTCGAGTCAGCCCTCCGGGATATCTCGGGAATACTGAGCGAGAACCGCGGGCGCATCAGCCGCATCATGCGGAACGTGGACGGCTTCGTGGCGGAGACACGCGAGCCGCTCTCGCAAATCGTTTTCGAGGTTCAAACCGCCGCGGAAACACTCTCGGCCACGGCTTCGGAGCTCAATGTCGCCGTTTCGCAGCTTACCGACTCTACAGGTGGGAACGACCTGCGAGGTGTCCTCGAGAACCTCAACCGCACCGTCGCACAGACGGAGGACAGTATCCGCAACATCGAGTCCGTTGTCGTGGCCGGAGAGGACGGGCTTCTCGATTCGCTTGCTCTCCTCGAAGAGACCCTCGAGTACCTCAATAACTTCGCAATCACCATAAGTGAAGACCCCTCGAGGCTGATACGATAGGGGCATGCCGTGGTCGATGCATGGCGCGGTAGCACTATGGAGCCGACAATGAAGCTGCAAATCGTCCTGTCCGCCTCACTGGTTCTCGTGTCCGCACTGCTGCTGTCGGGGTGCCTCTCTCAGCCGACAGAGCCGACCAATTACTACGTACTCGAGTTCGACGACTCGGCTTCCGGCGCACCGCCTGAACGCGGCGCTGCGGATGATGCCGGAGCTGCGGCGGTAATCATCCAGGATGCCGAAGTGGCGCCGATGTTCGACCGACGCCAGCTTCTGCAACGTCTCGACGGCCCGCTCGTGCGCTACCGAAACGGTGATCTGTGGGCGGTTTCACCCGCGACGGCGGTCGCGAACCTGGTACGCGAAGGCGTGGAGCGCAGCCCGCGTTTCGGCAGTGTCAGCACTGGGCGACGGGCGGCCGGCAGCTACGAGGTGGTGATCCGCATCGACGCGCTCACACACTACTGTTGCAGCCGGGCGTCCGAGGGCGAGGTGGCCGGCGAGCTCACGCTGCTCGATCTCCAAAGCGGCAGCACTGTAACCCGCCACCGTTTCGAACGACGAGAAGCGCTCGGCGACGAGGAACCGCAGAGCTTCGTCGAGGCGGTCTCTCGCATTCTCTCCGAGGAAGTCATTGCGTTTCTCGGCAAGACCCCTGACGAGCTCGAGTAATCATGGCAGCCCTGAGTCTGAGTGCGGACGGAACCACCCTCGAGCTGACGGGCGATCTGACGAAGGAGACGGTTCCCTCACTCTATCGAAGCATGACCGAGACCGTCACTCCTGAAAACCGCGACCGGATTCGGCGCATCGGGTGCTCCGGGATCGAGGGAAGCGACAGCGCCGGTGTTGCGCTCATCGAGTTGATCCGTGAGCGTGTGGGCTCCCACGTCGAGATAGAGGGTGCGCCGGAAGGCATGAGGGACACGCTGTCGCTCTTTGCCTCGCGCGATGAGGCGCCGGAAGCGGGGGGCACGCCGCCGCGTCCCCTGCTCGCGCGCTCGCAGGAGCGGCTTCGGGGCGCCGCGGGGGGCATCACGGGGTACATCCGCGTTGCCGCCGACTCGATGGTCTGGGCTCTCTTCGATCTCTTCGGCCGGCGTCAGCGCCGCCGCGGCTCCTTTGTGACCCAGTCCGTTCGCATTGGAGTGCAGTCGATCGGGATAATTGCGCTGCTGTCTTTCATCATCGGTTTCATCGTGGCCCTTCAATCCGCGGCACAGCTGCGGCTCTTCGGGGCGAACATCTATGTGGTGAATCTGCTCGCGCTCTTCGTCGTCCGCGAGATGGGGCCGCTCATGACCGCCGTCCTCGTTGCCGGGCGAAGCGGCTCCTCCATCGCCTCCGAAATCGCGACCATGAAGGTGACCGAAGAGCTCGATGCCCTTCAGGTGATGGGACTCTCTCCGGTTCGCTACGTGGTCGTTCCCAAGGTGCTCGCGATTACGGCGGTCATGCCGGTGCTCACCATGATTTCCATGGTGGTCGCGATCCTCGGTGGTATGGCGATCAGCCTGCCGTATCTCGACCTCACCGCCCGCACGTTCATCGGTCAGTTCGTGGACGTGCTGAGTCTCTACGATCTGGTTACCGGTTTCTCCAAGAGCATAGTGTTCGCCTGGCAGATCGTCATCGTCGCCGCATACTACGGCTTTCGCGCCACCGGCGGCGCGGAGGGCGTGGGACTTGTGACGACGAAGTCCGTAGTAGCATCGATTTTTTCGGTGATCGTCATCGATGTATTCTTCAGTTTCGCGTATCTGACCTGAGAGGAGGGGGCGCAGTGCCCGAGCAGTCAATCATCCAGGCACGCGGTCTGGAAGTCGCGTACGGCGAGACCGTCATCCTCCGTGACGCGGGCTGCGACATTTACCCGGGCCAGATCACCTGTATCGTGGGCGGAAGCGGCTCCGGGAAGACGACGCTCCTGAAGTCCTTTTTCGGGCTCATCCCCGTGTCGCAGGGGCGGATTCGGCTCTTCGAGAGTGACCTCGCCTCCCTCGGTGAGGCCGACTACAACGGAACCCTGCGGCGGCTCGGCGTGCTGTTCCAGAACGGCGCGCTCTTGAACTCGCTGACCGTGTTCGAAAACATCTCCGTCCCGCTCGAGCAGCACACGGGGCTCCCGGCCGAGATTATCCGGCGTATGGTAGAGGTGAAGTTGAGCCTGGTGAATCTTCCCGGCACCGAGGACCTCTATCCGGCGGAGCTTTCCGGTGGCATGAAGAAGCGAGCCGCCCTCGCGCGCGCGATCGCCCTCGACCCGGAGATTGTCTTCCTCGACGAGCCGAGCGCCGGCCTCGACCCGCAGAACAGCGCCGCGCTCGACCGCCTCATGATTTCCCTGCGTGACCGGTTGCAGGTCACCCTCGTGGTTGTCACTCATGAGCTCGACAGTATTCGACGGATCGCCGACCGTATTGTCTTCGTGCACGAGGGAACCGTGCTCTTTGAAGGCTCTCTCGAAGACGCGGAGGCAGCCGACATACCGGCGCTCAACGCATTTCTCGAGCCTGCCGGAGAACGCGCGCGCTGAGGCCGGCGCCTCGGTGACAGGGCTGCGCTTGCCCCGCAACCCGATGCGGGATATGCTTCAGGCCGTGGCAGCATTACAACGACAGTCAGGTGGACGTGGCGGTCGGCTTTTGCCCATTCTGCTTCTGCTGGTGTTCTGCGTCGGGTTGCCGGTCTTCGGGCAGGAAACCCGGGATGACAACGGTGGTCGCGGCGTCGGTCGTGATCCACGGGTCAGTGAGCCGGGGCGGCGCATCCTCGTCGGCATGGAGTGGACGGCGCTCATCCCCGCGCTGGATTTGTGGCCCGATGTGAATAACGCCTTCGTACCCTCGTTCTCGCTCGGATATGCGGACCTGTTCACCGAAGGGCTCAACGCTTACGCGGGGCTTGGATACTGGTACCTGACCGGCGAAGAGGATCCCTCGGTCGGCGGCCATATCTTTCCCGTCTATGTGGAGCTCGAGTATTCGCCCCTTCGTGCCGGGTGGACCGAGGCGGGCATCAGCCTGCAGGCAGGGGCCGCGCGAACCGACATCGTGAAACGGGGCAACAACTGGGAGAAGCGTGAGGAGGGGCTTACGTGGCTCGGCTATGCCGCCGCGGGGCCAATCCTTACCCTGAACCTCGGAAGCTTCGTACGCCTTCATACCGGGGCGCGGTGGAAGATGCTCATGCAGCCGGACGGATTCGGCCACTACGTGGGAATCCCGCTCGGGATACGGGTCAGGTTATAAGGGCGGCGCCGAGGGTGATGAAACATCTGGCCTGGCGCCTTCTCTTCGAGAGGGCCGAACACTGGATACTGCAATTGATCCGCTCGGGGATGGCAAGCGTTTCGGCCGCGGTCGGCGATTACGGCTTGCTCATTCTCCTCGTCGAGGTCTTCGCCGTGCGGCCAGTACGGGCGAGCGTCTTCGGGTTTCTGTTCGGTCTTTTCATCAGCTATCTCTTTACCACACTGTGGATCTTTCCCGGCTCCGATCACGGACACCACCGGCTGCAGTTGTTCTTCTTCGTGCTGACCGCGGGCACAGCGCTGGTCCTGCATACCGGCCTCATGGTGCTGTTCGTCGAAGAGCTCGACATGTACTACGTGCTTGCAAAAGCACTCAGCATGCTCGCGGCCTTCATGTGGAACTTCTCATTTCGAAAGCTCGCCCACATCTACCTCACCGAGAAAAGCCGGCAGTAGTTCGGTGTCGGGGGGCGAGTGTGCACGGCGTGTCGGCGGGCGCCGGTGGGGCAGGCCTCGTCGGGTCAGGGCCGGCTGACGCGGGAGAAGCGCCACGCGAAGCCGAGCGTCGCCTCGAAGCCGAGCTCACCGTCATCCACGAGAAGCGCGGGCTCCGCGTAGATCCCCATCGTCGGCACCGGCCGGTAGACCGGGCGCAGAGCGACCCGGTGCAGGACCCGCCGCGGCGCGCTCTCGACGTGCTCGGAGGCGCGGTAGGGGGTCGAGTAGAGGTTTGCTCGTGTGTTCTCCACCCGAATGAGATACGAGAGTCCGAGGTCGAACGACGGCCCGCGTGCAGCGCCCGGTCGTCGCCCAGCGTCAGAACCGCGCGCAGCGCCAGCCGCCGGCCCCGATCCTGCGTCCCATCCCGCGGAGGTCTCTACGAGCGCCCACAGCGCCCCAGGCCCGTACGGAGAGGTGAGCGGCATGCTCTCCGAGCCCGCATCAGTGTTCTGCCGATAGATCGCGCGGCTGAGGAGGAACTCTTCGTGGAAGTTTCCCCACAGGTAGTGCGTGTGTCCGACCTCGAGGAGAGCGGAAAGCGCCGGGCCGTCGGCCTCCCGGCGGTATCGCATGCCGGCGATGTAGGCGGGGATGGTCGGTAGCTCGCTGTCTGCGATACCGAATGTTTCGGCGCTGACGTCATCGAGGCCTACCTGCGTGTAAACCTCGAGGCCCGGCGCCGCTGCGTAGCTCGCGTCGAGGACGAGGCACATATTGTTGGGCACGATGTCCGCATTGTGCCAGCTGAAGACGGGGAAGAAGTCCCCGAGCTGGAAGTGGTTCATGGGACGGGATATCAGCATCTGCCCGCCGATGCCGAGCCGCAGCCTGTCCCACGCGTACTCGAAGTAGTGCACGTTGTAGAAGATGATGTTCTTTCCGTAGGCGTACTGATCGGCGTGTTCCCATACTGTGTCGGCGAGCACCTCCGGCATTCCCGCGTCGATCTCGGCGTCCGAGGCGGTATTGTCGATGGTCGACACGAGGTGGGTCATGCGCAGGCGCCCGAGCGTCAGGGAGACGCGGGCGGCGTCGAGGTAGGGAAGACGATCGGAGGCCATGAGCGAGGAACGCGAGGAGGGGCCGAAGTGAACCTGCTGCCTTCCGAAGGTCGTGGAAAGGTAATCCCCGGGCACGTAGAGGTATCCGGTGTAGATGAAGTTGTTCTCGAAGGGCGCCGGGTTCCCGTCGGCCGGGAGGGGAATATTGGTGGGAAGCTCTACATCATACTCGCGTTGCAGCACCGTCTGGGTAACGAGCTGCGGGCCGCCGTCTACCCCGTAGGCGGTTTTGAACCGCAGAAGCGGCTCCTCCCGCTCGAGGCTCTCGAGGAAGCTGAGGTCTTCGCGGTTGGCCTCGAGGTAGGTCTCCGGTTGGAGATCGAGGTCGATCAGGAGACGTAGGTCGCCTTCTCGAAAATCAAGCGCCGCGGCCGCCCGCTCTGCCGACCTCCTCGAGCCTGACGAGGGATGAAGGTCTTCCAGTAGCCGATGAAGTGAGTCACGGGAGCGGGGAAACACCGCCGTCGGAAACACCCGGCCGGTTTCACCGTAAGCATCACGCACCCCTGTGTCGAGGTCGTCGCTGAAGAGATCCTGGCTGCGGGCAAGGGGTGAGGTAGCCGCAAGGGCGAAGAGCGTCAACAGAAGAACCGGGGTGCTTCGAGTGAACATGGCTTCCGGTATATCTGCAGCGGGTGCGCCCGTCAACTGTGCTGCGGCCGCGGAGGCGCTCCGGCGAGACGCGCTTGACACTTCCTCGCGGCGGAAGTACACCGTTCTGCAGAATGAGAAAACGCATGCCGGGTGTACCGCTCCTCGCGGGTTTTGTCGGACTCCTCTGTGTGACAGCACCGATGTTGCTGCCGGGGCAGGCAGCGTCGACCGGCGCCGAAGCCGGCCGTTACGAGTACCGCTACCGCGTTCCGACGGGAACGAGTGTGGACGTGCTCTCCGATGAGCCCGAGGTCCTCGAGTTCGGCATCGCGGAGGATCCCGCGTTTTCCGAGGCCGGGGTTGTATCAGTCATCGAGTACCACGGTGTTTATCCGCTGTCGGTGGAGGAACTCCGCTCCGCGATAACGGCATACGAGGAGTATACCGTGATCTCGCGCCGCGTCGTGGCAAGCGAGGGGCGCCCGGCTCCCGAGGAGCGGCCCTACGAGCCGATAGGCACGGTCATCGAGCGGCAGGCCGCGCTCATGCGGACATCGTTCAAGTTTCTATTCTTCGGGCGGGATTATGACTACGTGCTCTCGAGCATGACCGAAGAGCTCCCGGGAGATGCGATACTCGTGCGCAGTGCCATGACCGAAAGTCTCGATGGCGGGCTCTCCGCGATTCACTACTCCTGGTACCTCGAGCCGCTCGGGAACGGAGCCGCAGGCGGGGGCGGGAGTGGGAAGCGGGGCAACGCCGCGACCTACCTGCGGTACTTCGCTCGGGTTGACTTCGCCGAGGAGCCGAACGGCCTTCGACTTGCCCTCGAGCTCTTCGCGCGAAGCGACGTGGAGCGTCTGCTCGAGTCAGTCTACCGCTACGCCCGTACCGGACGCTGAGGCGGGGTCCTGCCCGGCTGCAGGGGAGTTGTCCTCGCCGGACGCGCTTTCAGTCAGGGCCCGGTCGACGGCACGGCGAGCGACGCGCGTTATGAGGATCGTCACCGCGATCGTCGCGACCAGTCCCACACCATAGAAAACCCACTGAAGTGTCGTGAAGCCGGTCCCCTCCCCGGCACCAATCGCAGCGAGCGTGCCGGCAAGAGATCCGATGTATACGTACATGAGAGTGCCCGGCAGCATTCCGATCCAGGAGGCAAGCACGTAACCGAGCGGTCTCACTTTGGTTATGCCGTAGAAGTAGTTGGACACACTGAAGGGAACCACGGGGGAGAGACGCAGAAGCCCGACGATCTTCCATCCCTCCCGGCCTATCGCATCGTCTATAGCGGCAAAGCGTGGTCGCCCGGCAATCTTGGTGCTGACCCAGTCCCGTGCGAAATAGCGGCCGACGAAGAACGCCACGGTTGCACCCACCGTGGAGCCGAGGGACACGAAGATCGTGCCTTTCACCACGCCGAATATGGCGCCGGCGGCCAGCGTGAGAATCGAGCCCGGCACCAGAAAGACGGTCGTGGTCGTGTAGAGCACCATGAATACGAGTGCACCGGTGACAATGCTCATATCCCGAATCGTCTCGAGTGCCGTGCGAAGGGCGCCGCCAAAATCGAATACGATGCTCACCACGAGTAGAACCGCAAGGATCGTCACTCCGACTACGAGCCTGGTCCGTGAAGATGTCTTTTTCGCCGGTGTGCTCTCGGCCATCATCCTGCCTCCTGGGGGCGCTATATAGTTGCAACCGCAAGTAGTTTACTCACTTTCGGTGCGCGAGTCAAAACGGGGTTGGTATCGGTCTCCGGTTTTCGTATTCTATGAACCGAGGCAGGCGGACATGAAATCGATACTTACGGTGGCTCGCAAAGAGCTCGCTACCTATTTCAATTCACCCATTGCATACATCGTCGTGGTATTCTTTCTCGCTTTCACGTCGACGTGGTTCTTCTACATTCAGCAGTTCCTCGTCCAGAACGTTGCCTCCATGCGCAGCTACTTCGGGATCCTGCCGGTCGTCTTCGTGATTCTGATGCCAGCCATTACGATGCGTTCGTGGGCCGAAGAGAACAAGCTCGGCACGGCCGAGGTGCTCCTCACTCTGCCGCTCACCGAGGCGCAGATCGTGGTGGGGAAGTTTCTCGGTGCGCTGGGGCTGCTGGCGCTCATGCTCGTGCTGACGCTCCCGGTGCCGCTTACCATTAGCCCGCTCGCGATTTTCGCCACCGGCCAGATCATCGGACAGTACATCGGGACGTTCCTTCTGGGCGCCGCCGCCATCTCGGTGGGACTCTTCGTATCCTCGCTGTCGCAGAATCAGATTACCTCGTTCATCCTCGGCGTCGTTGTACTGCTTGCGTTGACCCTGGTGAACCAGGTGAACGTCGTCATCAACCTGCCGCGGTGGCTCGGCGATCTGTTGAATCAGTTGTCACTCAATCATCATTTTCGCAGCTTCGAGAAGGGTCTCCTCGACTCCCGGGATCTCGCTTACTACGTGCTGCTTGTCTTCCTGTTTCTCTACCTCAACACGAAGGTGCTTATCATCCGGAAGTGGCGGTGAGGTATCAAGCAGCCTGTTGGCACGCCTCGGCTAAATCGGCCACCGCGTAGGCCGGCACCACCACACTCGTTCCCCGCTGCCCGC
>JAAAOH010000087.1 GCA_009908925.1 Spirochaetota bacterium
GGCAGACGGGCCGCCCCGGGTCCTGAACACTGCAGCCGCACTCGAGGCGCTGCAACCCTTCCGTACGGCACCGGTGCAGACCATTTCCGCGGCGCCTGACGAGGAGTCGGGCGCGACCGACTGGGCTATTGCACGGCGCGACGGTCTGTTTTACCTCGGGATTCCGTCCGCCGGGACGGTGATGGTTATTCGCGCGGACGCGGATTCGTAGCCGAGCCTTCGCACCTGTACGGTCAGAACGATAGAGAGGATAATGGCTAGTGCGACTAACGCGAAGCTGATTAGAAAGAGCACATGATGTCTTTTCACGGATCCGATCCTTTTTGAGTAGAGCATGAAACGGAGCACCCCACAGCACCCCGAAATCATCGAGTCGAAGCGTGTCGCCGTCATCTCAACGGACACGTCCATCAACGGGATTATCGATGAAAGCTGCGCCGAGTTCCAGTACTACTTCGAGCCCGAGTTTCTCCGTACGGTCGACGACAGCATCGAGTACCTCAACTACGAGTTTCCCGAGCTCAACGTGGTCAACTGCAGCGACCCGGAGCTCGACGTGAATCGGGTGCTTGACGCGGTCAGCCACGACCCGTGGCTGCATCAGGGCTCCCTCGTGCTCGTGCACGATCCCGACGTCTCCTGTGTGCGCACCGACCACCTCCGTGAGCTCAATCTCCTCGCGGTCATTACCACCGGGCGGCTTGCCTCTTACTTCCCCCGCCTTCTTCGCATCCTGAGGACGAATGAGCACATCTTCTATCAGCGGGACATCCACGTTCTGCTCGACGCCAACGTCTCCGGTACGTTCGTGCTCGACAACGATCCCTTCGACCTGACCACCTACTCGAATCTGCTTTCGAACTTTCTGTTCAACGCAAAGCTCATCGACCACGAGCAGAAAGAGCGCTTTCACGTCGCGCTTATGGAGCTGTTGATGAACGCCGTGGAGCACGGGAACTGCCGGATCAGCTTCGAGGAGAAATCGCGGCACATGTCTGACGGTGGTAATCCGCTCGCGCTCATCCGCGAGCGCAATGCCGACCCCGAGGTCGGGCGGAAAAAGGTATACCTGAGCTACCGGATTCGCCCCGACTCTTCGAGCTTCACCATCCGTGACGAGGGTGAGGGCTTCGATTGGCAGAGCTTCCAGACGCTCATGGGCGAGGATGGGCTCGACGAGATGCACGGGCGGGGTATCCTCATGGCCTCCCACTATCTGTCGGGGCTGATGTTCAACGAGGCCGGGAATGAGGTGAGTTTCGAGCTCGAGCATCGCCGCGAGGAAGAGCTGAGCATGCCCGAGTTTTTCAACGACTCAGAGGAGGTCTCCTTCGGCGCCGGGGATATCGTGTTCCTGCAGGGCGACCGCTCGAGCCACCTCTTCTACATCGTCTCGGGCACCTTCGAAATCATTGTCGACGACGATGTGATAAGCCGCCTGACGCCGGCGGACGTGTTTCTCGGGGAGATGTCCTTCCTGCTCAACAACCGGCGCTCTGCCACCGTGCGGGCGGAGCAGCCCGGCACCCTCGTCCGTATCAGCAAGAAACGCTTCATAAACGCGATCAAAGAGCGGCCGCAGTACGGGCTTTTCCTCGCGCGACTGCTTTCACGACGTCTGTCGCGGCTGCACCACATAACCGGCTGAGGCCGGGGGGCGCGGGCCGGCGGTGCGCCTCTCCGGAGGGTCAGCGTCTGAAGGCCTGGATGGCCATGGCCACGAGAAAGCCCACCGAGATGATGCCCGCAATCCCGTAACCGACGAGCCCGAACATCGACACCCCGCCGACGAGCGGCGGCACCCCCGCCTGTATGACCAGTGAAGAGCTCACCAGAAGCGAAGCCACGAGCAGCCCGAACACCAGGCGGTAGCTGATGTTGTCGAGGGTGTGGCGCAGAGGCTCCAGTCCCGTGACCCGGAAGCCGAGCTTGAGCTTGCCGCCCCTGGCCTGTTTGAGCACGTCCCGGGCATCGAGCGGAAAATCGCGCATGAAACCGCCGAAGTCCTGTCCGACCTCCCGCGCTTCGTCGAGAAGGTGTTTCGGCTCGAACCGCCGCGCAACGAGCTTGCGCGCGAAGGGCTGGTAGACCTGCAGGAAGTCGAACTGAGGCGAGAGATTCACGCCGATCCCCTCGATTGCCAGCAGGGTCTTGCTGATGAGCATGAGGTTGCTGGGAATCCTCAGGCCGTGGCGGACGACGAGCTGGATGAGGCGAGTGAGAAAGCGGTTTATGTCGATTTCGCCGAAGGCGATGTCGGCGTAGTGGTCGATGAGGTCGTAGATGTCCTCCTCGAGTGCCTCAACCGAAACCTGCTCCGATCCGCGATGCGTGAGGCGAAGCATGGCGTCGGTGACGCGCGCGGGGTCGCGGTTCACCGTCCCGATCATCATCTCGGTGAGATACTCCCGCTGCCTCGGGCGGACGCGACCCATGATGCCGTAGTCGAGCAGGCAGATGGTGTCGGAGCCGAGAATGAGCACGTTGCCCGGGTGTGGATCGCCGTGGAAGAAGCCCTTCTCGTAGATCTGTTCGAGCATCATGTCCGCCGCCTTGCGGGCGATGTGGGTCTTGTCCCAGCGGCCGGTGGTGTCGGCTTCGACCTCCGAGAGGCGTGCGCCGTGGATATACTCCATGGTGATGACGCGCGGACTCGAGAGCTCGCGATAGGTGCGGGGCACATAGAGGTTCGTGCCGTCGTGGTACATCTCGCGGAAGCGATCGGTGTTCTCCCGTTCGGTGATGAAGTTGAGCTCGAGCTCGATGGTGCGCCGGAACTCCTCGACGAGCTCCACGGGACTGAACAGGCGGGCCCGCGGAATGTAGCGCTCGGCGACATTCGCGAGAGCGGAGATGATCTCCACATCGGTCGCTATGATCTCTTCTATGTCCGGACGCTGCACCTTCACCGCGACGGTGGTGCCGTCTTTCAGCCGGGCACGGTGCACCTGAGCGATGGACGCGCTCGCCTGCGGTGTATCGGTGAACTGCGCGAAGACCTCGCTGACCTCGAGGTCGAGGTCTTCCTCAATGATGCGGCGTGCGGCGGCGGATGGAAACGGCGGAACGTCGTCCTGGAGGTGAGTGAGCTCCTGCACCAGCCCGCCGGGGAGCAGATCGGTGCGGTTGCTGACGATCTGTCCGAGCTTGATGAAGGTCGGCCCGAGATCCTCGAGGGCGCGGCGGATACTTCGCCAGCGTTCCTGTTCGTTCTGCGGGGTCTCGCCGCGCCAGTTCGGCAGCCGGCGAATGAATGGGAAGAACCGTTCGAGTCGGAGGAGCTCGAGCCAGTCCCACAGCCCGTGGTGCACGAACGTCGCTATGATCTCCCGGATTCGGCGGGGGTGGCGGAATGTCTGTCTGAGCAGTCTTCGTCGTCTCACGATTCGGGCTGGAGGATCCTCTCTATGGTCACCGGCGCGCCTTCGCCGAGCTCTTCCCATGCCGAGACGTTGAAGTCGAGTATGGCTACCCACCCGGTTTTCATGGTGATTTCCTGTCGCGCGAGCATGCCGAGGAGGTCCTCAATCGCCGGATTATGCCCCACGATCATGAGGGTGGTGTAAGCGTCGTCCTGCTCGCGGAGAACGGCAAGGTAGTCGGCGGCATCCGCGCCGTAGAGCTCTTCGCGCTCGCGGACTTCCACCTCGAACCCCGCTTCTTCTCGGGTGAGCTCAGCGGTCTGAACCGCACGCACCGCATCGGAGGTCAGCATGAGTTGCGGCGTAAGAAACTGACGCGCAAGGGTACGGCCCATGCTTTTCGCCTGCCGCTCGCCCTCATCGGTGAGCTCTCTGACAAAGTCCGCCATGTTGGCACCGGTCTTCTCTGTCTTCGCGTGACGATACACGAGGACTCGTTTCATGCCTCTCCCTCTCTCCGTATCGAGTATATCGGTGATGCGCTCGGTGTTACCAGTGGGGGGCGTCTCCCTGCGGCGTAGCATAACGGGCGACGGTCTCCGCCACCGAATCGAGCCAGTGCTTTCGGGTCCGGCGGGAGGCCTCTCGCACCTCATGGAATATGGTGATCTGTGACGGCGCTATCCCGCAGAAGTCGAAGACGTTCTCGCGCCACACGCGCGCGAGCGGAGATCCGGTGGCCGGTTCCGGCGCATCGCTCGTGGCGAAGACCAGCGCCCGCATACCCGTCAGAAGCGGGATACGGTGCTTCTCCATGAACTCCTCGCCGTGAAAGTCGTAGGCAACCCCCGGTCTGAGAACGCGATCGAGCCACCCCTTGAGGATGGCCGGCGGCTGTCCCCACCAGTCGGGATGCACGATGATGAGAAGCCGTGCCCGCCCGAGCTCCGCCGCGTAACCCTGCACCGCCTCGTCGAAGCTGAAACGCCGCAGCATCTCCTCCTTCGACAGCACCGCCTCGAAGCCCTCGGCGTAGAGATCGTGAAAGAAGAGCTCTGCGCCGGCGGCTCGAACCGCCTCGGCGGCCGCCCCCGCGACGGCATGATTGAGGCTCCGCTCGTTGGGGTGTGCGAGGACAAGCATCGTACCGCTGCGATTTGGTGTTTCGCTCATTTCTTGGTACCTTACCCGCGAGGCGGCTCGGTTGTCCACGACGAGAGCGGCCTTGATCTTACAACTAATCTTGAGTATCTTACTCACGTTAAGACAGGAGGGGCCATGGCGTCAAAAGGCGAAGTCCTCGAGGCTCTCAAAAAGGTAATCGACCCGGAAATCGGCTTGAATATTGTTGATCTCGGTCTTGTATACAACGTCGAGGTCAAAGACGATGCGATAGACGTTGAGTTCACGCTCACCTCGCCCGGCTGCCCGCTGGGGGACATGATCACCAACGACATCAAGCAGGTCGTCAGTGACGAGACGGGAGCGGACACGGTCAATACCAATCTGGTATGGGATCCGCCCTGGAGCGTGGAGTTTATGAGCGAAGAGGCCAAACTCGACCTCGGACTGCCCATTTAATCATTAATCTGATCATCAGTACGAACGACCGCGGAGGAAGCTTAAATGGAACTTCAAATCAAGAATCTGCAGGCGTCCATCGAAGGCACGCCCATACTCAAAGGGGTGGATCTCACACTCAAGGCCGGCGAAATCCACGCTCTCATGGGCCCCAACGGTTCCGGCAAGAGCACATTAACCAATGTTGTCTTCGGCCACCCGAGCTACGAGGTAACCGGCGGTGAGGTCCTCGTCAACGGCGAGAACATCCTCGAGCTCGATCCCCACGAGCGGGCCCGCCTGGGACTGTTTATGGCATTCCAGTACCCGGTGGAAATCTCCGGCGTCACCGTCGGCCGGTTTCTCAAGCGCGCGGCCGAAATCCGCTTCGGCGAGGAGGGGTTCAAGGCGAAGCAGTTCATTAAGCGCATGCGCGAGATGATGGCCTTCATGGAGATAGACGACAAGTTCATCAATCGCTATCTCAACGAGGGCTTCTCCGGCGGCGAGAAGAAGCGCATGGAGATCCTCCAGCTTCTCATGCTTGCGCCTGAGTTTGCCATACTTGATGAAACCGACTCCGGCCTCGACATCGACGCGTTGAAGGTCGTATCGAACGGTGTCAACAAGATGCGCGGTGAGAGCTTCGGTGCCCTGATTATCACGCACTATCAGCGGATCCTGAACTATATCAAGCCCGACTACGTGCACATCATGTACCGTGGCCGCGTCATTACCTCCGGTGGACAGGACCTCGTAGAGACCCTCGAAGAGAAGGGATACGAGTGGGTAAAACAAGAGTACGGAATCGAGGAGGAAGCACATGAGCAGCCAGCCACAGGCGGTTGATATTGGCGACTATAAGTATGGATTTCATTACCCCGATACCTCGGTTTTCAAGTCGAGGAAGGGTATCGACGAGGAAGTCGTTCACGCGATCTCCGATCACAAAGGTGAGCCGGACTGGATGCGACGGTTCCGGCTGCAGTCGCTCGAAGCGTTTCGCGCGCGACCGATGCCGAACTGGGGCGCAGACCTCTCGGACATCGACTTCGAGGACATCTTCTACTACATAAAGCCCTCCGACCGGCAGAGCCGGAACTGGGAGGACGTTCCGGCCGAGATCAAGGAAACCTTCGACCGCATCGGTATTCCCGAGGCAGAGAAGAAATACCTTGCCGGTGTCGGTGCGCAGTACGACTCCGAGGTCGTCTATCACAACATACAGAAACGACTCGAGGACAAAGGTGTCATCTTCAGTGACCCCGAGACCGCCGTCCGCGAGCATCCCGAGATCGTGCAGAAGTACTTCGGCACGGTCATTCCCTACAACGACAACAAGTTCGCGGCGCTCAACAGCTCGGTGTGGTCCGGCGGAAGCTTCATCTACGTGCCTCCCGGTGTCGAAGTGGACATTCCGCTTCAGGCCTACTTCCGCATCAACAGTCAGAACTTCGGTCAATTCGAGCGCACGCTCATCATCGCCGACGAAGGCGCGTTCGTGCATTACGTCGAGGGGTGTACCGCGCCCATCTACACCACCGACTCCCTGCACTCGGCGGTCGTGGAGATCATCGCCATGCCGAACGCGCGGGTTCGTTACACGACCATCCAGAACTGGTCGAGCAACGTATACAACCTCGTGACCAAGCGTGCGGTCGCCCACGAGAACGCGACCGTCGAGTGGGTCGACGGAAACATCGGCAGTAAGCGCACCATGAAGTATCCCTCTGTGATGCTCATGGGTGAGGGCGCTCACGGGGAGGTGCTCTCCATCGCCTTCGCCGGCACGGGACAGGAGCAGGACACCGGCGGCAAGATCGTGCACGCGGCCAACAACACGAGCTCCGTCATTACCTCCAAGTCCATCAGCAAGGACGGCGGGACGGCGAGCTACCGCGGTCAGATCAAGGTCGAGGACGATGTGGAACAGGCCCGCTCGCACGTGGTCTGCGACGCTCTGCTCCTCGACGAGGACTCCACGAGCAACACCTATCCGTACATGGACATCAAGTCCGACGATGTCACCATCGAGCACGAGGCGAAGGTCTCGAAGATCTCCGAGGAGCAACTCTTCTACCTCATGAGCCGCGGCTTCGACGAGAACGAAGCTTCGATGATGATCGTTAACGGATTTCTCGAGCCGCTTGTGAAGCAGTTGCCCATGGAGTACGCTGTTGAATTGAACCGACTCATCGAGCTCGAGATGGAAGGCTCGGTCGGGTAAGCGAAAGGAACTGGGCAAATCATGGACTCAAGCCACGTAGCCCCGGCCTTTACGGGAACCGGGGACATACACAAGTTTATAGAGACACGAGACGAGCCCGCCTGGATGCTCGACATCCGACGGGCCGCTCTGGAGAATTTCTCACGTATGGAGTGGCCCACGCCTCAGGACGAGGAGTGGCGTCGCTCCGATATCGGCAACTACGATTTCGATTCCTATGATTTCGCGGGGGCTCCCGATGCGGAGGCGCCGGCCGGCGATCTGCCGGACGGCGTGGCGGGCCGGATCGATTTCGACGGTCCGACCTCCACGGGCGTGGCATTGTCGAGTGAGCTCTCTCGCCGCGGCGTCGTATTCGATTCCCTCGAGCATCTTCTCAAGCGTGTGCGCGCGGGCGAAAAGGCGAGCGACGGGGCGGTCGATGCGGTGAAACGTCTCCTCGGAGGCAGCGCTGCCTGGGACGAGAACCGCACCTTCCCCTTTCATTACAGCGCGTGGACCCACGGCGTCGTGCTATACGTACCTGCCGGGGTCATGGTGGAGGAGCCCTTCGTCGTGAGCTTCTCCGAGAGCGGAGATGGTCGCTTGTCCCTCCCGCAGATCGTCGGAGCCGTCGGGCAGGGCGCAGACGCCACCCTCATCCAGCAGGTTCGAGCCGCAGAGGACGAGGGCGAGGTATTCCTTTCCGACGGCGTAGACCTCGAAGTCGGCGCCGGCGGCAGGCTCAGCTTCTTCGCTCACCACGACCTCAACATCGACTCGAGCACCGTCAGCAACGGATTCGGTCGCGTGGGCCGCGACGCCCATCTCCATCATTTCTTAAGCTCCTTCGGCGGGATGTTCTCGAAGTTCCGCTTCGATGTGATCCTGCAGGACCAGGGGGCGGATGCGCTTATCGATGGTATCTACTTCGGGCGCGAGGACCAGCACATGGACCTCCGCACCGTGCAGGATCACCGGGGACACCACACCGGCAGCCGGACCTTCTACAAGGGCGCCGTGAAGGACGAAGCTCGAAGCGTATATCAGGGCCTCATCAAGGTCGACCACGACGCGCCGCAGACCGACGCCTACCTGACCAACAACAACCTCATCCTCAATGACGGCGCGCGATCGGACTCCATACCGAGCCTGCAGATCAACACCGACGACGTGAAGTGCAGCCACGGCTCCACCACCGGCCGCATCGACCAGCGCCAGCTCTTCTACCTGCTGACCCGCGGGTACAACCCGACCGAGGCACGCGTGATGCTCGTGCAGGGCTTCTTCGAGGAGCTCATCTCCCGTGCTCCTGCGGTCGTGCAGGAGGAGCTGCGAAACGAGGTCGAAGAGCGCATCCTCGCCGAGGAGGACGACGAGGAGTAGCATGGCCAAGTGGAGAGAGGCCGTACGGGTCGAAGACTTCAAGAAGACATACAAGTTCGTCCACCGGCGCAAAGAGATCTGCATCTACAGGCTCGAGGACGGCATCTACGCAACCGACAACTCCTGCTCCCATGAGTACTCTCCCCTCCACGAGGGGATGATCATGGGCGGAGATGTCTACTGCCCCAAGCACGGCTCCCGATTCGATATCCGCAGCGGCGCGGTGAAGGACTATCCGGCCACCCGGCCGGTGAAGACCTACGAGACAAAAGTGGAAGACGGGGT
>JAAAOH010000145.1 GCA_009908925.1 Spirochaetota bacterium
CAGTCGTTGAAAGCGTCAACATGGTCAAGAAGGCTCAGCGCCGGCGCAGCCAGCAGGACCAGGGCGGCATCATCGAGCTTGAAGCCGCAATCGAATTGTCGAATCTGATGGCGGTAACCAAGGACGGTAAGCCCAGTCGGATCGGCCTGGAGTTCGAGAATGGCCGCAAGGTGCGCGTACTGAAGAAGACCGGGGAGCAGATATAATGGCGCAGGCAGCGACAACATACGTGCCCGCCCTGCGGGTTCGATACGACGAGACCATCAAGAAGGAGCTTGCCGGGGAGTTCGGCTACGAGTCCATCATGCAGGTGCCCGTCCTCGAGAAGATCCTGCTCAGTATGGGCGT
Organism: Spirochaetota bacterium; assembly: GCA_009908925.1. Classification (GTDB taxonomy): domain Bacteria; phylum Spirochaetota; class Spirochaetia; order DSM-27196; family PWMO01; genus JAAAOH01. The sequence goes on from JAAAOH010000145.1 coordinate 349, forward strand.
CGGTGACGCGATTCAGAACAAGAAGATGCTCGATGCCGCGGTCGCGGAGATGACTCAGATCGCAGGGCAGAAGGCGGTAAAGACGAAGGCTCGAAAGTCCATCTCGAACTTCAAGGTTCGGGCGGGCATGGAGATCGGTGCGAAGGTAACGCTTCGGGGTTACCGGATGTACGATTTCCTCGACCGCCTTATCAACGTCGCTCTTCCCCGCGTTAAGGACTTCCGCGGCGTGAACCCGAACGCGTTCGACGGGCATGGCAACTATTCCCTCGGTGTAACCGAGCAGATCATTTTCCCGGAGATCGACTACGACTCCATCGAGCGCATCACGGGATTGAATATTACGATAGTCACGACAGCCGAGACTGACAGAGAGGCGCGGGCGCTTCTCGACAAGCTTGGAATGCCGTTTAGCAAGTAGAGAGAGAGGAGCAGGCATGGCCAGGAAAGCTTTGATCGCCAAGGCAAATAGAAAGCCGAAGTACTCTACCCGCAGTTACAATAGATGCCGTATCTGCGGCAGGCCCCGTGGGTATATGCGGAAGTTTCAGATGTGCCGAATCTGTTTTCGACAACTTGCCAGTGAAGGTATGATCCCCGGCGTTACCAAATCGAGCTGGTAGGGAGAGGTGTATGAGCGTTTCGGACCCTATTGCAGACATGCTGACCAAAATTCGCAACGCCAGCATGGCGAAGTTCGAACGGGTTGATATCACCCCGTCGAAATTGAAGCTCGAGATCGTAAAGATCCTGAAGAACGAGGGCTTCATCAAGAACTTCAAGAAGATCAACCAGGACGGCAACACGAGCATCCGAATCTTCCTGAAGTATGATACGAACATGAACCCGATCATTCACGGGCTGAAGAAGATCTCGACCCCGGGTCGCCGGGTCTATTCCGGGTATCGAAAGATGCCGCGGGTGCTCAACGGATACGGCACGCTTATCGTGTCCACCTCTTCGGGCGTGACGACGGCGAGAAAGGCAAGCGAGAAGAAGGTGGGCGGCGAGCTCATCTGCTCCGTGTGGTAAAGGGATAAAACCATGTCACGAGTAGGAAAACTGCCGGTTCCCATTCCGGAGAACGTAAAGGTGTCGATCGCGGACCGTAATGTTACGGTCGAAGGTCCCCGCGGCACGATGAGCCAGGAGTTCAGCAACCTCGTAGAGGTGAAGTCTGAAGACGGCGTCATCCTGGTCACGAGAGTCAATGACTCCAAGCGGGCGAGGGCCTTTCACGGACTGTACCGGAATCTTATCCGGAATATGGTCACGGGCGTTACGACGGGATTCAGCCGTACATTGCTGATCAACGGTGTCGGATACCGGGCTGAGCTCAGGGAGAATACCCTGGTGCTCAATCTTGGGTTCTCAACGCCTATCGAGTATCCGGTTCCGGAAGGGCTGACCATTACGACCGAGGGACCGAATAAGTTCACGGTTTCCGGGAACAGCAAGCAGGAGGTCGGCAAGGCCGCCTCCGAGCTGCGATCGCTCCGTCCCCCTGAGCCCTACAAGGGCAAGGGCATCAAGTACGAGGAAGAGCGCATCGTACGCAAGGTCGGTAAAGCCGGCATCAAGTAGCGAGGGCACATGCGATGAAGCGGTTGGATATCAAGAACAGACGCAAGAGACAGCGCAAGCTCCGGATCCGAAAGTCGATCCACGGGACGCCGGAACGACCGCGGCTTTCCGTATTCAAGAGCAATCGGCATGTGTATGCCCAGGTCATCGATGACACACAGGGGCATACGCTGGCGTCGGTGTCGAGCCTTGCGGGCGAGACCAAAGGGCTGAAGCCCAGGGTCGAAGACGCGACGAAGCTCGGCGAGGCGCTCGGTGCGAAGCTCAAGGGCGAGAAAATCACCACGGTCGTATTCGACCGCAACGGCAACATCTATCATGGTGTGGTCAAGGCCATTGCCGACGGCGTCCGCAAAGCCGGAGTGCAGGTGTAGGGGGCTATCTTGGAACAGGGACGAGATAAAGACTTTACGGAGAAGCTCATCAAGCTCAATCGCGTGGCGAAGGTTGTAAAGGGCGGACGCAGGTTCTCCTTCTCGGCCATCGTCGTGGTTGGGGATAAGGCGGGATCCGTCGGGTTCGGTTACGGCAAGGCCAACGACGTTTCCGAGGCCATCCGAAAGGGCGTGGATCGGGCAAAGAAGAACCTCATGCAGATCCCCCTGAAGCGCAGTACCATCCCGCATGAGGTGATCGGCGAGTTCAAGAGCGCGCGTGTGCTCATGAAGCCGGCGGCACCCGGTACCGGAATCATCGCCGGCGGCCCGGTCCGGGCGGTCATGGAAGTCAGCGGTATCAACGACGTGCTGAGCAAATCCATGGGATCACAGAATGCGGTGAACCTGGTGAAGGCCGTGTTCGAAGGGTTCTCGCGGATCATGGATGCGCGTGAGATCGCAAAGAACCGCGGCAAAACACTGCAGGAGCTGTGGGGTTAGGTCATGGCCAAAAAGAAAGCGAAGCAGATCCGCATCACTCTGACACGGAGTCCCATTGGTCGTAAGCCGAAGCATCGGGCGACCATCGAGGCACTTGGCCTGCGGCGGATCAACCAGAGCGTGGTACGCCCCGCCGACGACTCGGTGATGGGCATGATTCGAAGCATCGACTATCTCGTAAGTGTCGAGGAGTTGTCATAATTATGGATTTCCTGAAGCCACCTGAGGGCACGCGGCACGCCAAACGTGTAGTGGGGCGTGGGCGCGGCAGCGGCCGCGGTAAGACGAGCGGCAAGGGCCACAAGGGACAGAATGCACGCTCGGGCGGCAGCGTTCGTCCGGGCTTCGAGGGCGGCCAGATGCCCATCTATCGCCGTGTGGCACGGCGCGGATTCTCGAACTACCCCTTCAAGAGGGAGGTCGTGCCCGTGAACCTGTCGACCCTGCAGAGGGTCTTCAAGAGCGGTGACACCGTGAGTCTCGAGACGCTGAAAGAGCACGGCGTGCTCAAAAAGAGTGTGAAGGACGCGAAGATTCTCGCAGTCGGTGAGATCAAGAAAAAGCTCACTGTAAAGGATCTGCCGATCTCTGCCGGGGCCCGGGCCAAGATCGAGGCCGCGGGTGGTACGGTTTCCGGCGCCGAGCAGACGGTAGCGGACAAGACTGCAGCGGACGAGACGGTAGTGGAGGCGACGGTCGACGAGACCGCGACGACCTCGGACGCTGACGATAAGGAATAGCATGGCTATAGCATCCAACCCGATAGTCGACGTTTTCCGCATCAAGGATCTGCGCGAGCGGATCCTCTTCACGTTGTTCATCCTGATGATCTTCCGGCTCGGTGCTGCGATCCCCATCCCCGGCATCAACCTGAATGCGCTCAAGGTATATTTCCTGACGCAGCAGGCCACCGGCGGAATCTCGGTGACGCAGTACCTCGACTTCTTTGCGGGGGGAGCGTTCAGCCGGTTCTCGGTCTTCATGCTCGGCATCATGCCCTACATCTCGATGTCGATCATCATGCAGCTGCTGCTGCTCGTGTTCCCGAAGCTGAAAAAGATCTCCGAGGAAGAGGGCGGTCGTAAGAAGATCCAGCGCTACACCCGGTACGGTACCGTGGTCGTCTCACTGATTCAGTCCTTCGCCGTTACGGTGTACGCGGACAGCATCCCGAACGCAATTACGCTTTCGCGGGGTCTTTACACGGTCATCTCCATGCTGACGGTAACATCGGGTACGGTGTTTCTCATGTGGATGGGCGAGCAGATAAACCAGCGGGGGATCGGAAACGGTATATCGCTTCTGATTTTCGCGGGTATTGTGGCACGGATGCCGAACGCGCTGTGGATCCTTATTCAGGATATACAGCGTGGCGATCTGAATCCCGTCTTCGTCATCGTCGTGTTCGTGATGTTCGTTGTCGTGATCATGCTCGTCATATACGAACAACGTGGGCAACGAAAAATACCGGTCCACTACGCGAAGCGTGTGGTCGGTCGACGCATGTATGGTGCGCAGAACACCTACGTGCCCTTCAAGATCAACCCTTCGGGTGTTATCCCCGTAATTTTCGCCTCGTCGGTGATGACCTTTCCCCTGCAGATTGCGCAGGGCCTCGGACCGAGCGTTCGATGGCTGCAGGGTCTTGCCAATTGGCTGAACCCGGGGAATGCGCCCTACTTGATCGTGTACACGACGTTGATTATCTTCTTCGCGTACTTCTACACCCAGGTGACGCTGAACCCGATCGAGATTTCAAAGAATATCCGGGAGAACGGCGGGTCCATCCCCGGCATCAGGACCGAGCGAATGGAAGCATATTTCACCCGGATCCTGAACCGAATCATTCTTCCGGGTGCGCTGTTCCTGGCATTCATCGCGGTCATTCCGACCATCGTGCAGCAACTGTTCAACTTTCCGCAGCAGCTTGCCTTCCTTATGGGCGGTACGTCGCTGCTGATCATGGTTGGTGTCGACCTCGACCTCATGTCGCAGATCGAAGGGCATCTGCGAATGCATCATCATGAGGGCCTGACGAAGCGTGGGCGCGTCAGGTCGCGGAACCTGTAAGAGAGGGCTCGCAATGAAAGTGAGAGCAAGCGTAAAGCCGATTTGCGGCAACTGCAAAGTCATCAAGCGGCGGGGTGTCGTGCGCATTGTGTGTTCGAACCCGAAGCACAAGCAGCGCCAGAAGTAGGGGGATTATTACATGGCTCGTATTGCAGGAATCGATCTTCCAAATAAGCCTGTCGCGATTTCGCTGACCTATATTTTCGGAATCGGTCGGTCCTCGGCCCGTGCGATCTGCGAATCAACGGGTATCGATCCGACGCGGCGGATGAACGACCTCACCGCCGAAGACATCAATGAGCTCAGAGGTGTCATCGAGAACGAGTACACCACCGAGGGCCGACTTCGGACTCAGGTGTCTCTGAACATCAAGCGGCTCATGGACATAGGTTGCTACCGCGGTCTTCGCCATCGGAAGGGACTTCCGGTGCGCGGTCAGCGGACACGCACGAACGCGCGGGCCCGGAAGGGCAAGCGTAAGACGGTTGCCGGAAAGAAGAAATAGTCGCGGAGGCAGTTTGTGGCGAAGACGAAAAAGCGCAGAGAACGAAAGACAGTATACAGAGGGCAGGTCTATATTCAGGCTACCTTCAACAACACGATCGTAACGATTACCGACGAGGTGGGAAACGGTGTGTCGTGGGCAAGCGCGGGATCCCTGGGGTTTCGCGGGGCGAAGAAGTCCACGCCCTATGCGGCGCAAACCACCGCGCAGACGGCGGCTCAGAAGGCCATGGATATGGGGCTGCAGGAAGTCGACGTGTTCGTGAAAGGGCCTGGTGTGGGGCGTGAGTCGGCGATCCGCTCGCTTGGCGCGCTCGGTCTTACGGTACGAAGTATCAAGGATGTGACGCCCATTCCGCATAACGGGTGCCGACCCCGCAAGAGCCGACGGGTTTAGCTCGAGGACACTATATGGCACGAAAGAACTTGCTCAAAGGATTCAAGAGGCCGAAAGGCATTACGTTCGAACACAGCGAAGTCAATCCCTATTACGGGAAGTTCGTTGCACATCCCTTCGAGCGGGGCTATGGTCACACGATCGGGAACACGCTTCGGCGGATTCTGTTGTCCTCGGTTCAGGGATACGCGGTGAGCGCCGTGCGAATTACCTCCTACGACAGCGAGGGTACGGCTCACGTCATTTCGAGTGAGTACGAATCCATCCCTGAAGTGGTGGAAGACACCCCGGACGTTATCAACAATCTCAAGCAGCTTCAGATCAAGCTCGACGGCGAAACGGATCAGAAGACGCTGCTCGTCGAGGTCAAAGGGCCCGGCGCGGTGTCCGGCGAAAACTTCGAGAATGAAGAGGGGGTGCACATCCTGAACAAGGATCAGCACATCATGACCCTCATGGACAACGGCAACCTGGAGATCGAGGTTCAGATCGACCTCGGCCGCGGGTACGTTCCGGCGGAGGTCAACGAGAAATACATCGAGGTGATCGGAACCATTCCGGTGGACGCTGTGTTCTCGCCGATCCGACGCGTGAAGTACGATGTGGAGAACACGCGCGTGGGACAGCGGACCGATTATGACAAGCTCGTATTCGAGCTGTGGACCGATGGAACGGTGTCGCCGGAGGACGCCATCGCGGAGGCCGCGAAGATCGCCAAGGATCAGTTTACGATCTTCATCAATTTCGATGAGGATCAGATCATGGGCGACGATGACATCGACGAGGAAGAGGAGCGGGTGCGCAAGCTGCTCGACACGCCGGTGGAGGAGCTCGAGCTGTCGGTGAGATCGTCAAACTGTCTCAAGAATGCGAATATTCGAACGATCGGGGACCTGACCTCGAAAAGCGAAGACGAGATCGCGAAGACGCGGAACTTCGGGAAGAAGTCTCTGCAGGAGATCAAGGAAAAGCTTGGCGAGTGGAACCTCGCGCTTGGTATGAACGACTACAGCGCGCTCAAAGAGTCCCTGAAGCTTCGGGAAGACAACGAGGAAGAGGAACATGAAGCATAAAGTAGGTTACAACAGACTCGGCCGGAAGGCATCACACCGGAAGTCTCTCCATCGTAACATGGTTACCTCGCTGTTTCTCGAGGAGCGGATCCGGACGACGAAGGCCAAGGCTCAGGCGGTTCGCCGAACCGCGGAGAAGATGATCACGCGAGCCAGGGAAGACAGTGTTCACAACCGGCGTATCGTCGGCAAGGACATAAAGGATAAGGCTGCGCTGGCGAAACTATTTACGGATGTGGCCCCGAGATTCGTGAAGCGTCCCGGCGGATACACCCGTATCCTGAAACTCGGCCAGCGAACAGGCGACGCGAGCGAGATGGTGCTGCTCGAGCTCGTCCAGGGTACCGAAGAAGTGCAGGAAGAGAAGGTTCGCCGGCGGCGCCGACGCCGCGAGAAGAAAGAGCAGGAAGCTCAGGAGCTCGCGGAGCAGGAGGCAGCCGCGGATGAGGCAGGCGCCGAGGAGGCCGCGGCGGAAGAAGCAGCCGCTGAAGAGCCCGAACAGACGCCGGAGGCATCGGAAGACGACTCGGAACAGAAATAAGAGCGTTTACCGGCGTCGCGAGCCTGCCGATACTAGAAATGGAGTCTGATCTGAAGGCGGCGTCCGGTTCATGAAAACTCATCAGAAGACCGCGCTCAGTCTGTTGCTGGCCGTGGTCGTGTTCAGCACTTTCGCCGTCCTTTCGTATTCGGGGCTATTCGAATACATCGAGGCCAACTTCTATGACCCGCGAGTGCGCGATCGGGTGGAGATCACACTCGATCGCGGCGCAGAGGTCCTTGATTCCTATCATGAAAACAGTCGCGAGCGCTTTGGCGCGGTACTGACCGAGCCCGCGGTTCGAAGTGTGTACCGCGTCAATCAGAGCCGCGACGACATTCTCGCCCGCCGTAACTTCTTCGCGCGTCTCCAGGAACAGGTCGCCTCGCTTGCGTTCGTGAGGTTCGTGGACTCCGGCGCCGAACGGTTGTGGTACTCCACGCTGCCGGCGGACGTAACTTCCGAGACCGACTTTCGCCGGGAGTACGCGCCCCTGTCGGAACTCGGCGGCGAAACTTCCCCCGCGGACCTTGTTCTGCCGGTCGATGGAAGCCCGGATATCGTGCTCGATCCCGATGGCAATCACTTTGTATATCGTTTTCCGGTGGAGGACGAGTTCGGCATCGTACAGGGCACAGCGCTGTTCTACGTCGGACCGAACGGTGCGACCGACGCGCTCGTTCGCAACGACGTCGTCGAGGTCGGCCAACGGGTGGTCATAGCCGGCGACGAGCGCATCATTGCCAATTATGCGCCCAGGTTCGGCGCGTCGCTGCGCGAGGAGATCGCTTCAGTCGATTTCGATCGCGCCGGCGGCAACCAGTCGGTGCTCACCAGCGGCGAAGGCGTGGAGTACCTCGTGTTCTCGCAGCCCCTCGGGACGACAGGACGTATCCTCTACCTGTCACCGCTGTCGGCCTTCCAAATGAACGAGGCGATGCGCTGGGTACTGTTGTCGTCCACCTTTCTCACTGTATTCCTCCTTGCTTTTCTCGTTCTCAACGTCCGCCAGGATCCCGAAGTGGTGCTTACCGAGCGGATCAAGCGCTTTCAGATCAATCTCCTGCGGGAGCTCTTCGAGACAGGCGAGAAACCTGACTGGGAGCAGAAGCGGATCGAGCTCGAAGAGCGCAAGGAGGAGGTCAACCGCGAAATCAAGCGTGGAATCGGACGACTGAGCCCTTCGAAAGAGCAAGAGGTCGACGACCTCCTCGCGAAGAGTTGGGACGAGATCCTCAACGTCATCGGCAACCGGACACGCGTCGAGGATCGGACGGACCGCATCGACCTCGAGCGCCTCGAGGACATGATCGAGAAAGTGATGTCGAACTTCGCCTCTCTGCCGGCGGCCGGCGGCGCGCCCCGCGGCGCGCCCGGCGGTTCCGGAGCCGGCGGCCCC
>JAAAOH010000126.1 GCA_009908925.1 Spirochaetota bacterium
GCTCCTCCGGGGGTGGCTCTTCGTGCTCGCCGGTCTTCTCGGCGCAGCCGGCGCCTTTTTCTACACGAGCGCGCGCTTCAGCTTCAAGTACGTGGCCCTCGGAGACATCGTGGTGTTCTTTCTCATGGGCCCTGCGCTGGTGGTAATGGGTCTGTGGGCGCTTACCGGGACGGCGAGCGCCATGAGCGCCGTGCTGACGCTTCCGGTCGCCCTCCTGGTGACGGCAATCCTCCACGGCAACAACCTGCGCAACATCCACGGTGACCGGACCGCCGGGATCTCCACCCTCGCCGGGCTCCTGGAGGTGCGCGGGTCAAAAGCGCTCTTTGCCGCCCTCGTCGTTCTCCCGCACGCCTCCGTCGCCGCCTTCGTAGCCACCGGCGCCACCGCCATTCCCGCCCTGCTCCCGGTCTTCACGCTGCCGGCCGCCGGTGTGCTTGCATACCGGGTTGCGCGCACGGCGGACCCGGCGCGTCTGGTCACGCTGCCGCTTGCCTGCGCGCGCCTCCACATGCTCTTCGGGCTGCTCTACGTGGCCGGTCTCGCCGCCGCGGGATTCCTGCCGCTGTGAGCCGGTCGCCCCGGGGGCGGCCGGCCGCTGCCGGGCGGGCGCTCGCCGGGGGGCGGCCTTCGTTAGTATCTTACGCTCATGAAAGGGATTGTGAAAACAGGAATCGTGATCGTAGCGGTGCTTGTAGTCGCAGGGGCCGGTTTCTTCGCCTACATCTGGATCAGCGGAGGCTCGGGGGAGCCGAGTGCGGCAGCCCAGGCTGAGCGGATCGAGCCGCAGGAGCCCCAACAGGTGGTCTACGAGGTAGTGGACGCACGCTCGGAGGCACGCTTCATCATCGAAGAGGTCCTGCGCGGAGAACCGAATACGGTGGTGGGCCGAACGGACCAGATCGACGGGTCGATTGCCGTGCAGTTCGAGCCGGCGATGGTAGAAATCGGGCAGTTCGTCATCAACGTCCGGACCATTCGCACCGACGACGAAGTCCGCGATCGTACCATCCGCACCCTCATTCTCGAGTCGAACAAGGACGAGTTCGAGTTCTCCACGTTCGATCCCACCGCCGTCACCGGCGTGCCGGAGGTCATCGAGGTCGGTGATCGCCTCGATCTCGATGTGACAGGCAACCTCACGGTACGGGGTGTGACAAGCGAGGTGACCTTCGACATGACCCTCAACGTGCAATCCGAAGAAGAGATAACGGGTACCGCGTCGACCACCATTCTGTGGGAAGACTTCGACATCACCATTCCCTACGTCGGGGGCAACTCCATCGTGGCAAGCGTCTCAGACGAGGTCGGACTCGAGCTCGAGTTCGCCGCGGGCGCCCGCGAGGACTAGCGCTCGGCGGACGCCGGGGCGTCAAAAAGTCAGCGTGACCGATTCCGCCGGCTCGAGCGAGCCGCCTTCCTCGGCGGGCGTGTTGCCGACCACCACGCCGACGCCCGACCGGCTCGTCGCCCTCGACGTCACGGTGACTGAGGATGAGGCGACCTCCACGTCGAGCAGCGCTCCGCGGATCTCCAGGAAGAAGGAAACCGAGGCCCATGATTCGGGCAGGTGCGGCCGAAACCGTAGCGTCTCACCCTCGAGCTCGAGTCCGCAAAAGCCGAACACGACCATCTGCCACGCGGCCCCGCAGGCCGCCGTGTGAATGCCGCCGATGAAGGTTCCGCCACTCACCGATTTGTTCGTGTTGAAGAGGTCGACCGCCGACGATTTCACCAGATACTCGCGCGCCGTGTCGGTGTACCCGATCCAGCTCGCCACGGTGCCGTAGACGGAGGGGCTCAAGGAGGACCCGTGCTGCGTGCGCGGCTCGTAGTAGTCGTAGTTTGCCTTCATCACCTCCGTGCTGTACTGACCGCGATGGAGGGTGAAGATCTGGCACACATCTGCCTGCTTCGATACCTGCGTCGGCACGGCAATGCCGTTCGGCCAGCCCCAGTACTCACCCGGATCGATGAGCCGCTCGGCGAGCGCGTCGGGAGTGATGTCCTCGTGATCGAAGAATCCGTCGAACTGCTCGATCACTCCCGTGGCGAGATCCGGCTCATTCACGTGGATGAGCTCGACCATCCGCCGCCACTCGTCTACATGTGATTGCTCTATGCCGAGGCGCGCCGTCATTGACTCCCTGAGCTCCGGTTGCCGGTCTCCGAGGGCAACGTAGACATTGACCGCGGCACGCAGGGCGTAGCGGGCCTGCACCGCCGTGAAGGTGTTGTTGTCTACGTTCTCATGGTACTCATCGGGGCCGAGCAGGCGGATGAACTCGTAGCGGTGCTTGTCACGTTTGAAGTGCACCCGCGAGACCAGAAACTGCGCAATCTCGAAGAGCATCTCCGCGCCGTAGTCGCGCATGAAGGCCCAGTCGCCGGTGACGAGGTAGTAGTTCCACACCGCATAGGCAATATCGGGTGATATGTGAATCTGCCAGTCGTTGAAGTGGTTTCGGATGTCGCGGCCGGTGAGCACATCCTTGAAGAAATACGAGGGGCAGATCTCGTCTCCGGTATCGCTGCTGACCCAGGCGTAGAAAGCGCCGTAGTAGCCGAGACGCCTCGCCTTCCGCCGAGCACCATCGAGGGTCTTGTAGCGATAGATCAGGATTCGCCGCGCAACATCCGGGCGTGTGTATACGAACATCGGCAGATTAAAGATTTCCTGATCCCAGAACGCGGCGCCCTGATAGGCCTGGCAGGAAAGCCCGCGCGCACCGATGGGCAGATGGTCGGTGTGAGCCGGTGTTGCGATGACGTTGTGATAGATGTTGTACCGCAGCAGCACCTGCGCGAGCTCGTCGCCGTCTACGTCAACACGGGAGCAATCCCAGATGCCGTCCCACACGCGGGTGTGCTCCGTCCACAGGCGCGGGTAGCGCTTCTCGCTGCATTGATCGAGGTCGCGCGCGCACGCACCGGCGGGGTCCGGGAGATCGTTGGAGGTGTAGATAACGCAGTAGAGCTCAAAGGCGATATCGGTGCCGGCCGCCACATCGAAATCGAGCCGGCGGAAGATGCCCCGGTCTTCGGTTACGAGCTCGCGTGCGGCCGGTTCGGGCCCTTCGGTGAACACCACGCGATTGGAGACCACCATCCCGATTTGCCGCTCCCCGGTAATCGTCTTCATATAGAGGTCGTCTCCGGCGGAGGAGGGCTCGCAGGATCTGAAATGCTCACCGTGGAGGCTCCACACCTCCCCATCGATACCGGCGTGGATGGTTACCCGGCCGGCGGCATGCGCGCTCAGGCGATGGCGGGCCGCCATGAGATGTATGTTCCCGTAACTCGCGAAGCGCTCGTCTTCGAGGGTAAGCTGCGGGGGTGCGCTTTCGGCGGGGGCGGACGCCGCGGGCGTGGCGACGTTTGCCTCGGCGCCGGCTGCGCGTGGGTCCATCGACCACGACATTCGCCGTGCGTGGCGCCCGTAGCGGAAACTGAGCTCGCGGGAGTAATCGATCGTCTCCCCGCCGAGCGCCGAGACTTCACGGCCGTCAACGGACACGGACACGTAGAGCCCGTTTGGAGCGCTGGCAAGCTCCTCCCACTTTCCGTCGGCGTTGTCGTAGGTATCAGTGACGAAGCAGCCCACATACTGATCGGCGCGCCACTCCGGGAGAGTGCCACGGTAGCCGAGATAGCCGTTGCCGGTCATGAAGTTGCTGCCGTTGTTGATGAGGAGCTCCTCGTTGAAGCTCTCTTCCCTGATTTCCCAGCCCGTATCGGTTACAAGATTGTCGCGAAGCTGCATGTGCCCCTCTCCCGCGTGTCTCGACATGCCCCCATTCTATCAGTGATCCGGGAGACGTCAACGCGTTACTAAAGGGATGAGCGGCACGGCCGTGCCATGGCCTCAGCAGGGCCGGCTGCTGGGGGCTGGGGGCTGTCACACCTGTCGGTCAGCCTTATGGCCCGTGCCGGCTATCATGATGCCGTTTGCGAAGCGCTCGAGGGAATCGATCTCGAAACCCGCCCCACGAATGGACGAGAGGGTGTCCCGATCGAGGTGACAGTTTCCCGAGATATGCTTCCACATGGGCGTGATCGCGCGAAACGAGCTTCGAAGGACCGGCTTACCCTCCGGGAGAACATGCTCGATGAAGATGATCCGTCCGTCGGGTTTGAGCACGCGACGGACCTCGGCGAGACCCCGCTCGGGATTCTCGACCGAGCAGAAGACGAGGGTGAACACCACCGTGTCGAAGAACCCGTCCTCGAAGGGGAGGTGCTGCACGTCGCCTTCGAGGATCGTCGGATTGAGACAGCCGTCGTCACTTCGGTGATAGACCCGTTGGCTCACCGAGAGATCCATCACGTAGAGATCTTCGAGACCCTCACAGGGATAGTAGGCGAGATTCACTCCCGTGCCGGCGCCCACCTCGAGGACCACGCCTGAGACACCCGGAAGCAGACGTGCCCGTCTCGTGCCGAGGCTCCCCGTCTCGAGCGGGTACATGAAGGCGTCGAAGAATGCCGCGGGCACATCCATCAATGCACCGCCGCCACGATCTTCCCGATCTGCTCGCGCGCCGCCGCCTCGCCGAGATCGATGAGCGCCTCTGCGTTCTTCAGGTTGTAGTAGCTGTAACCTTCGAGATCCGGTCGAATCAGGAAATCCGCATTCTCCTCGATGCGCTCTTCGTCGTCGAGCATAATGCGCATCGAGTACATCATCACGTCGAAGACGTTCTCCGGCCCTTCCGGCTTTATCGCGTTCGCGTTCACGTCCACCGCGATTATGATGTCGGCACCCATATCCTTCACGATGTCCGCAGGTACGTTGTTCTTGACCCCGCCGTCGACAAGGACCCGTCCATTCCACTCCAGTGGCGAGAACATCCCCGGGATGCTCGAGCTTGCCCGAACCGCCCGCGCCACCGGTCCCTCATGAAAAAGATAGAGCTCGCCGGTAAGCAGATCCACCGACACGACGTTGAGGGGGATTTCGAGCTCGTCGAAGGTCTTGTTGGAGATGAGCTTGTCCAGCAGCTTTTCCAGCTTCCTCGGGTTTACAAGCCCCTTCGATGAAAAGAGCGCCGGCTGGACGAGATCACCCCAGTTCACATCGGCGACGATATCCCGGATCTGCTGCCACTTGTACCCCGAACAGTAGAGCGCGCCGATGAGGCTCCCGGCGCTGGTCCCCGCCACGTAGCTGGGCACGATGCCGTGCTCCTCGAGTACCTTGATGACCCCCACGTGCGCGATGCCCCGCGCCGCACCCCCGCCGAGGGCAAGGCCGACCTTCTTCTCACCGAGTCCATGTTTGATCGTCGAAACGATTCTGTCGATACCGGTTTTCATGGCAGCTCCCACCCTATTTTAATGCGGGAGGGCGTGTGGGAAAAGCGGCCGGGGCGGCGACGACTGGCACGCGTTACCACCAATTCACTAGTTTCAGTATCCTCTGCGAGTCGAGATCGAGAACGTAGAAAAAGCTGGCATCGAAGGGATAGGCGGCGCGGTGTTCCATCCCCTCAAGTCCATCAAACGTTGCCTTTTTCTTTCCGCTCTCTCCAGAGAAAAGCCGATGTGTTCCGGAATCGTCGTCGCGGAAAACCCATCCGCCTCTTGTTACGAATGTCCCGTCCCGCTCTACGTCTTTGATGGGATCCCAAATGCGGCGATCCTCGATCAGCGTCGGCGACCATGGTGGGATCCCGGTAGCCGGAAGTTCGTCCAGTGGAATGGACGGGTCGTACACAAGCGGTAACAAGCTCACTTCCTGACTCGATTCATCCCAGATCGCGAATACGACAGCCGTGCCAACTCCTTCACTATCAAGAGGAAAGGCCGCAGAGACATAATAGGGGCCTTGACTGCCGACCTGACCGCTTACAGTTCCACTCGGGGTGATCCACGGAAATGGGTCGACCAGCTGCTGATCGTAGTAATCGATCGTCATTGTCTGGCCGCTCATGGTCACGACGTACACACGATTCTCACTTGTCTCATCCTCATCGAAGCGTACAGTCACTGTTCCTTCAGTCGAGGCGGTAGTATCGCTGTATACCACCGGTGCGTAAGACTCCGGGTCGAACACGAAATGGCCCACGACGGGCCTGAATGCGAGATCGAAACCCATTCCCGTTCCCAGCGATCCGCTTCCCCCGAGCTGCGCATTGAGCTCAGCTTCAGTGTAGTTAGCCACGATGTCCAGGTTCTCGTCGATGATTAGAAGCCGGAGCGGCTCGCCCACTGTGTCAACTATCACAAAAAGTGTCGGAGCCTCGGGGTGCACAGCTGCCGACATATACACATAGGTATCTTCGGAATCAATCCACTTGGACACACTTGTCTCGTCCTGAATCAGCGACACATACTCCGGAAAGGCCGTCGCGGTGAAGAACTCGCAGCCGCCGAGCGCGAGGAGCAGCACTGTCGTCATGACAATCGTCGCGACGCGGCGCTGAGATTCCTGCGCCACCCGAGTTCCTATCACTTCACTTCTTCTCCGTCTCGTCGGCCGTATCATTCGCCACATCATCCGGCAGAAAGTTCTCGATGCCCGGATACATCAGTTTTCGCCGCGCGATCTTCTCCGGATATGTATAGTATCGGCAGGTTGCCCGGGCGCACGGCTCGTCTCCGGTCTGATAGAGCTCGGCTTGGATGATGGCGATGTTCTTTTCCATCCGCAGGAGACGGGCACGGACGGTTACCGGCCGGCCGACAAAGGACGGCTTGTCGTAGCTGATTTCCATAGTCTGGGTCACACCGGCGGTTGCAATCTTCACGAAAACGACCCAGCTCGAGACCTCATCGAGCAGCGTGGCCTGAATACCGCCGTGGAGGACGCGATCATACCCCTGGAAGTGCTCGGGCGGCTCCACAGTGGCGACCACGTCGTCCCCGTCCTCGTAGAACTCGAGCTTGAGTCCCACGGGATTGTGCGGCGCGCAGCCGAAACACTCGTAGCCCTCATGGCCCACAAACGGATTGTTGATTCGACGCATGGTGATCAGCTCCTGTGACGCAACCAGACCTGGCTCGGACCCGCGAACGCTTTGTCTTTGGCCAGCACGAGGTAGGCCACGAAGACGAACACGAAGTAGGCGAGCGCGATGCCGACGGCCATCCAGAAGTACATGAAATTGCCGGTCACGAACGCGCGCACCGGCAGGCTTATCGAGAGGATGAAGGGAATCGCAAACACGAAGGTGATGCCCGCGGCGTAGGTGTAGTCGGAGGCAACCGGTGTCTCGAAATCGGGGTCGATGACGCGCAGGAGCGCGAGGCCGGTGGAGAGGGTGCCGGTGGAGACGCCGAAGATCAGCAGCATCCGGTGAAACTTGTGGTCTTTGAACAGCCGTGACGCAATCCACGGCACGGTGAGGAAGGTCATGAGCGCACCGGCGAGGGCGAGCACCACGATCGGCACCCAGTACTGCGAGACGGCGACGAGGGATATCGCGCCGATGGCCGCGGTGACCATCACGTCGACCGACAGCCCGGAGATGCGGTTCATAGTGCGGGTGTCGATGACATGATCAACCCGGATGGCCTCGATGGTGTGCTTCATGGCAAGTCCGATAATCGCCGCGAAGATGAAGCTGATGCCCCAGAGGTTCACCGCGAGCTCCTCGCCGAGGGGTCCGACCAGAGAGAGGGCCCAGGTGAGGAAGCTGAGAAACAGGTATGTAAGAAAGTACCCGACCAGCACCAGACCCGCGTTGAAGCTCATCGAATCGATGGCTTCGGTCTCGGTGGTCATGACGGCGCCGACCGGGCGCTCGACGTCCCGGGGATAGATACCGGTGCGGACCCGCGACTCGCGAAGCGGTGCAAGCTCTTCCCGTGTTACCCAGCCGCGGCGGATCCCGAAGTTGATCAGAAAGATCCCGCCGAAGGTTGCCAGAATGAAGCCGATGGCGGCAAAGGTCAGTCCGACGCTCCCCGCACCCTCGATGCCGATACCGGTCCAGCTGTCACCAATCGCAAAGGCCTGACCCGGCCCCTGCACGAACCCGAGCGGCAGAAGATAGCCGAAGGGCTCGTAGAGGTCGGGATAGATGGAGGAGATGAAAACGAACGTCAGAAGCAGGCCAACGAGTACCTGTATCGCGAACTGGGAGAGCACCACCACCACGGTCGCGAAGAGGCGGTGCTCTCCCACCGCAGCGGTAGACCTGCCGGTGCGCAGCGACATGGCGATGAAGGAAATGCCGAGCAGGTGATAGGCGAGCTCGCCGAGGCCGGCGGCCGTCACGCCGACGAGGGGAAGGACGAAGTTGTAGAGGGGGAGCAGGATGAGGCCTGCGGTGAGCGCATTCGGAATGAGGAATCTCTGAAAGAACCTCACCTTCGCGCGCAGAAAGGTCGCGAAAAGCAACGCAATCGCGATTATGCCGAGGTCGATGAACAGATTCCAGTTGAAGTTCATGTATCGCTCCCGCCGGTTTCGTGTGCGGACCATTCGGGCGTCGGCCGAATGCGCCATTGTTAGTCCATTCGCTTGAAACAGTCAATGAGTACGGCTACCATGCTGAGCTCAGATGAAGGCACGGAAGTTGACCTCCAGGATACTTGCCCGGCCGAGCGTACACCGCGTTCTCCGGCTGACCGTGGGAACGTGGCTGAGGCTGCGCTTTAACATCACAGCTGAGAATGCTGCGCTGCTGAAGCGTGTCCGGCGACCCTACCTGCTGCTCCCGAACCATGTGGGCTACTGGGATCCATTTCAGCTAAGCTCCTTCGTCCCCTACCCCGTGCACCATGTCGCCGCCGATCAGAACTTCCGTACGAGGCTGATACGCTTCGTGA
>JAAAOH010000206.1 GCA_009908925.1 Spirochaetota bacterium
TTCCGAAAGGTCGTCGGCGATTACATCGAGCGGTTGCCCTACTCGGAGCGCAACTTTTTCGGCCGGCTGCAACCCTCCGACCGGGACGTCCCGGAGAACCTGCGCTTCCGTTTTCCCGTCTTCGTCCCCAGGAATGCTCGCCCGGCCCACGGCTTTGAGCGGGCCACGGTCCTCCTCCACGGGCTCAATGAGAAGTCCTGGCAGAAGTATCTTCCGTGGGCACATCGCCTTGCCGAGCAGACGGCCCGGCCCGTCATTCTCTTCCCCCTTGCGTTCCACATGAACCGGGCACCACGCGCGTGGTCGAGCCCGCGGGAGATGATAGGCGTCTCCCGCGAGCGAAAGCGGCTTTTCCCGGGGATCGAAGAGAGCTCATTCGTCAACGCCGCGCTGAGCCACCGGATTCAGTTCGCGCCGCATCGGTTCCTCACCTCCGGCCTGCAGAGCTACTACGACATCACCGATCTGGTGCGAAATATCCGCGGCGGTGGCAGCGATCTCTTCGCAGAAGGCGCGCGCGTGGATGTGTTCGGCTATTCCATCGGCGCCACACTGACCGAGCTGTTGCTGCTCTCCGACCCAGCGGGCCTCTTTGACGACAGTCGCGCATTTCTGTTCTGCGGCGGCGCGGTGATGGACCGGACATCGCCGGTTTCGAAGGCCATCATCGACAGCGCAGCCTATGAGGGAATGGTATCCTTCTTCGAACGACTGATGGGCGACGCGAAGCACGCCCTACCGCGCAGCGTCGAGGTCATCAAGGCCGGGCTCTGGGAGGTGGAGGTTGCCAAGAGTCTGCTCTTCACCGATCGACTGCGCTCGCTACGGGAAAAGGCCGTGCGCGCCGTCGGTAACCGGATAGTCGCGCTTGGAATGATGAAAGACAGGGTGTTTCCGCCGGCGGGCATAGCCGAGTCCTGGCGGACGGCCGGGGGAGAGGAGCTCATCCAAACAGCCGCCGCCGATCCATCCTACGACTACACCCACGAGTCCCCGTTCCCGCTCGACACCGCGGATCATGAAGAGGTGGAGCGATTCTTTGGTGAGGTGATGGCACGGGCGGTTGAACATCTGCAGTAGTGCAGCACTGCCGCCGAAAAAATCGAAAAGACAGTTGACGACTCGCGCGCACCGCGCTACACTTCTCTATAGAACGTTCGGTCTATACAGGCCCGAGCGGAGGGAGTGTAGCAGTGAGCGCGGACAGACTCGACGCGACAACAGCACCCGACACGAAAACCCGCATCCTCGAGGTCGCGCAGGAGCTCTTCGCCGCCCAGGGCTTCGACGCGACAGGAATCGACCAGATCGCACGCCAGGTCGGAATCACCAAATCGGTGATTTACTATCACTACCGCAACAAGGAAGCCATTCTCGACGCGCTCATCTCGCGTGCCTTCGCGGAGATGATGAGCCTCAAGGAAGTCGCCGGCGAACGGTTCTTCCGCGGCGGGCTGAGCGTGGAGGACTACGCGGAGCACACCGACACCTTCAAGCAGGCGGCAGAGCGGTTCAAGCCGGTCATTCGCATCATGCTCATGGAAACCCTCAAAGGTAGCGATCGCACGCCCCTCTTCGACGTGTGGCGGGGAAACTGCGAGTTCGTCCGTGAAAATTGGGGGCAGTACATGCGTCCGGAGGTGCTCGACGACCCCCGCGGCTTCATGCAGGAGACCTTCTTCTTCCTGTTTCTGCCCTGGGTCGGTTGGTACGTCTTCGAGGATGCCTGGTGCACACACTACGATATCGCCCCGGATCAGTTTCGCCGCGAGATGGTGCACTCATTCAGCGCGCTGTTCGAGCAGTTCGTCCGCCCCCGCGTGTGGGGTGAGGGGCTCGACCGCGCCCGGGGAGAGAGCGGTGGCGATTCCGGCGGGTCCGACTGAGGGCGATCACTCCGTGGCGGACCTGAAGGTGATGTACGGTTGGCGTCGTTGTGCGCCCGGATATAGAACGAACGTTCTACCTATTAGAGGAGGAAGGATATGAATCGAGAACATCGAATCGCGGACGCTGCGGCGCGTTTCGTCTCCCGCTACCGCCGCATCATTCCCGTGGCAGGAATCGTGCTGCTCGCTCTGGCCCTCTTTTCGGCGAGCCGCATCGAGACCAACACCCAGGTGAAGGACCTGCTGCCGGCCGATAACCCCATGGTCGCGAGCTGGGAGCAGATAAACGACGAGTTCGACGGCGGCGAGTCCATCTTCATGGTGGTGAAGGGCCCCGACAGGGACGCCATGTCCCGGGGCGCGCGGGCCTTCGTCGAGGAGTTCCGGCGTCGCCCTGCGGCCATGGAGCTCGTAAACGCGATCAACCTCGAGCTCGACCGCGAGTTTGCCGCGGACTGGGGGCTTCTGTTGCAGGAGGCCGACGATCTCGAGCGCAGCCTCACCATGCTCGAGGACGTGAATCTTCTGCCCATCATCCGTTCGCTCAACGACAACTTCGAGACGACCTACAGCGCAGACTCCGCCGAGGAGGAACTCTCCTCTACCAAGGAGGAGAACGACACCGCAGAGATGTACGGGCAGATGGAGTCATTTTTCGTGACCCTCAGGGAGTACCTCGAGGATCCGGAGCTCGTACCGGCGGAGAGACAGGGACGCACCCTGGCCGAGCTCTTTCTGCTCGGAGAGCCGCACAGCTACGCGTGGGACAACTCGCTTCTGACCTTCACCATCGTGCCGAATATATCAGCCGTGGACTTCGAGGAAACGATAGAGCTCACCAGGCACATCCGCGAGGTCGCCCGGCAGGTGGAGTCGCAGCACCCCGAGGTGAGCATCTCTTACACCGGGAACGTACCCATACAGGCGGATGAGCAGGAGGCCCTCGGCTTCGACATGATCGTACCGGCCCTCGTCGCGCTTCTCATCATCTTCGTGCTGTTTCTCTTCTCGTTCCAGCAGATTCGGTCGATCGTGATGACCATTCTCGTACTGGTCACCGCCATCGTCTTCAACTACGGCTTCGTAGGCGCCGCCATCGGGGAAATCACGATGCTCACGAGCTTCATGAGCACGCTTCTGCTCGGCCTCGGAATCGACTACGGCATTCAGCTCGTCACCACCTTCAACGCCATGCGCACCGAGGGCGCCGGACCCGAGGAGGCGCTGCGACTGACGTACCGGAAGGCCGGCACCGGTACCATGCTCGCGGCGCTGACCACCGCCGTTGCGTTCTTCGTCATGGCGCTCACCGGCAGCCAGGCCTTCGCTCAGTTCGGGATCACAGCAGGGACCGGCGTGCTCTTGTGCTTCGTGTCGATGGTCACGATTCTCCCGAGCCTGCTCTTGCTCTTCGGCCGCGAGGACCTCTCCTACTCCCGGCTGCCCAAGATCGACTACGGTTTTCTCGGCCGCACCGCGTCCTGGATTGCCCGACACCGCCGTTCGGTTCTGGCGGCCGGTGCCATCGTCACCGCCGGTCTTGCAGTCGCAGCTCTGGGCCTGCGCGTCGAATACAACTTCATGAACCTCGAGCCCCAGGACATGCCGTCGATCATCACCTACAACGAGCTCTCCGAGACCCTCGGCATCACGCCGAGCCAGTCCATGGTCATCGCCGAGGATATCGATGAGGCTCGCGAGCTCAGCGAAGCGCTCGAGGAGGAGCCACTTGTCGGAAACGTGAGCTCGGTATCCTACCTCATTCCCTCGCCCGAGCAGGCGAAGCGACGGCTCGAGATCATCCGAAACGCCCGGGGACGGCTCGGCAACCGACGCGAGATCGATTACACCGGTACTGCCCTCGAAGATCTGCTCTACGAGATCCAGCGGGTCGAGTGGAATCTCATCGAGATCGGCGATCTCTCGGTAGCGAGTCTGGGAGAGGACAACCGGATCGTCGCCAAACGAAACCAGATGATACGGGAGGTAATCGGCGCGGAGGTCGGTGAGCCGGGCCGCGAAGTCTTCCAGCGGTTGATAGAGACGATCGAGTCCGATCCGGATACCTACGGACGACGACTCAATGCCCTCGACGACGCCTTCTCCCGCGCCGCCTCCGACATTGTGACGCGCATGGCGGCGGTGGATCGGCCCGTCGGCATCGCCGATCTCCCCGAGGACTACCGGGCAGCGTTCTTCTCCGGCCGCGGCGAACGGAACCTCGTCACGATCCTGCCCGCCGACGGCATGTTCGAGAGCCTCACCGCCATGGAGCAATTCTCCACCGACCTCGCCCGAATCGACGAGCGCATCACCGGCTTCGTACAGATCGGCCTCGAATGGACACAGGAGTCCTTCGAGAGCTCCATCCGGGCGGGTATTCTCATCCTCATCGTCGTCCTCATCGCTCTGGCCCTGGAGTTTCGCAGCCTCCGGTGGGCAGCGGCCGCGGGTTTTCCCCTCGTCGTCGGGATGATCTGGATGCTCGGGCTCTACCCGCTTCTCGGAATGAAGATAAACGCGATCAATCTGGCGATGGTGCCGCTTGTCATCGGCATGGCCGTCGACTTCGGCATACATCTCGTACACCGCTTCCGCGAAGAAGGCGACGTGGCGGTGACCTACAGTTACACCGGCAAGGCGGTGTTTCTCTCGGCTATGACCACCATGGTCGGCTTCGGCAGCCTTGCGCTCGTCGGAGAATTCAAATCCATCGCGCTTATCGGGGCGATTCTGTTTCTCGGCATCGCCTCGGCGTGGGCCGTCAGCCTCGTGCTTCTGCCCACGCTGCTGCGCGAAACACGGAGGGTGAAATGATGAGAACGATACGGAGAACGTCGCGGCGCGCGCTCGTCGTCGCGCTGGCGTTGCTGTCGCTCGCGGCCGGCCTGTCGCCGCAGGGCGCACTCGCCCAGGACGCGACAGAGATCATGCGATCGGTCGAGGAGCAACAGGACGCCGGGACGTCGGCGATGCGGATCAGCATGCACGTCTACGACCGCCCCGACAGCGATGAGAGTCGTGACATGTACATCGAGAGCTACGGCCGCGGCGATGACGAGTCCTACATGGAGTTCGTATCGCCGCGCTCCCTCAAGGGCCTGCGAGTACAGGATCTCGACGGCGAAGTTCGGGTGTTCTTTCCGAGCACCGGTCGCGTCAGACGGATCGCAAGCGGGCAGAAAAGCGGCTCTGTCGGCGGTGTCGGAGGTGACTTCAGCTACGAGGACATGGGCGGCGGCTCGCTCCTCGAGGAGTATGAGTTCACGCTGATGCGTGAGGAGCGCGGGAGCTACGTCATCCGCGGAGTCCCGACCGATTCGGAGAGCTCTTACGACTACCTCACGTACTACGTAGACAGGAACCGCAACGTCGTCACTCGCATAGAGTACTACACCCCCGAGGACGGACACGAGAAGACGATGACCGCCGACTCCTTCGAGCGGATCGAGGGACGTCTCCTGGCGACGGAAATCACCATGGAGAACCACCGAAAACACCGCAGGACGGTGCTGCGGATCCACGACGTCCGGTTCGACGTTGCCCTCGACGACCGGTACTTCAACCCAAACCGCTTCTACAGATAGGAGGCATGAGCGATGAGACGAGTGACGAGACACGCTGTGCTCCGCGGCCCCCGGCCAGTCGTGGTGCGGATTGCTCTACTGGTCCTCGCGTGGCTCGCGGTGGCGGCGCCGCTCTCCGCCGCGGACACGGGGACGGAGGATCCCTGGGGCGATGAGCCGTGGCCGCCGGCGGCAGAGGACGATACCGGCGGCGCCGGCACCGACAGCGCGGAGGCCGGTGCGGCGCCCGGCGCCGCCTTTGGCTCCCCGGCGGTGGAGCTCTACGGCAGCCTCACGACGACAGGCGAGGTCCAGCTCGGAGACGCCGGCGATCCGGCCCGCGGTGATGACCTCGCCGTGGGCACGGCGACCCGCACCCGGCTCAAGGGAGACTGGGAACCCGACGACCGCGTTCTGACGCATATCGAGCTCGTCGCACAGCACCGCTCAGGTGTTCTCAACCCTTACACCTACGCCCAGGCATCCGGCTTCGACGGCGGGGCGACCACGACGCTCGAATCGGAGAACCCTCAAGACGACTTTGCGGAGTCCCTGTATCTCGACCAGGCCTGGGCACAGCTACGATTCGACCGCTTCGATCTGCAGATCGGGAAACAGCCCATAGCGTGGGGCACGGGCTATGCCTTCAATCCCACGGTACGCACCCATCTCAGCGGAGGGCCGGCCGGCCTCGAGGACGATGAGACCCCGGGGACCGCCGCCATCTCAGTCGGCGTTCCCATCGCGGGGAGTCTCGTCGCCGAAGGCTACCTCGCCTTCGAAGATCGCACGCACGCGTCCTTCACCGCGGCCCGCGAGGTAGACCCGGCCTACCTCCCCTGGGGCAGCCGCGTGCGCATGCTCATCGGCAGCTTCGACCTTGCCGTCGGAGCGATCCACGAGGTAGTGGCGCCTGCCGCCGGGGGTGCCGGAAGTTCCGGCGCTGCGGGACCGGGTCTCGAGCGCTACCTGCATGCGGCCGCGGAGACCGTCGGAAGCATCGGTGATCTCGGCGTCTATGCCGAGGCAGCGTGGACGATGCCGGTGTGGGATGCCACGCGGGCCGCAGCCGCAGCCGCGGATTGGGACGCGCTGGAGGCGCTCGAGTCCACCGTGGGTCTCGAGTACATGCTTCCCGGCGACTTCGACATCAAGCTGGAGTACTACCGCCGCGGAGGCGGCGCGACAGTGCCCGCGTCGTACGATCCGTCGCAGCTTCTGTCCGGGCGAACGACCGTCATGGCACGCGATTACCTCTTCGGGTACATCGCGCGAACGTTTGTTTCATACCTCGAGGTGTCGGTTGCGGCCCTGGCGAACCTCAACGACGGGAGCGTACTGGTTCTCCAGCAGAGCGAGTACGCGGTGTCGGACAACATCAGTATGTCCCTGGCGGGGTTGGTTCCGACCGGATCTGGCAACGAGGAGTTTGGCGGCACCAGAGAGATCGGCGATACGGAGCTGCGGATCGTCCGGCCGACGATCATCGCGCAGCTCGAGGTCAGCTTCTGAGCTCGCCGAGGAAGGCGCCGACCGCCTCCTCGAGCTGCGTTGCGCCCGGCTGCTCATAGGGGAAGTGGCCGGCGCCCTCGAGCTCGACGTAGCGCTTCGCGCAGGCGAGGCGGTCGAAGACCTCACGGCTCAACGCCGGTGGCGTCCACCGATCGAGGCCGGGATGTGCGAGGAGTAGCGGGCAGACGGAGAACTCCTCCGGCTCCACCGCAGGTTCCGCCTCGAAGAGCGAGCGCATGAACCGAAACTGCAACCGGCTTCCTGCGGCCAGCGGGTCGCGCAGAAATACCCGGCTGAAGTCCGGGTCATTCGTGATACGGTCCATTTTGCTTACCAGCGCCATGGGCAAAGAGATCGGGTCGAGAAACCCGCGAAATGCACGGCCGAGAGGAATGCCGAGGCGACTGAAAAAGCGATTGCGGGCAACCGCGTCGCGCGCCTCGGGTCGACGCAAATCGAGGAGTGTCGTGGCGATAACGCCGGCGACCCGGGTGTTGCGCGCGGCGGTCATGTAGGCCAGAAACCCGCCGACACTCAACCCGAACACCACAACCGGGCGCCCGTCAGCGCCGATCTCCGCATCGACGAGGTCGGACGCCAGACGGCTCCACTCAGCGTAGTCCGGGCGGGAGTTCCGTCCATAACGGGTCAGGCCATACCCCGGTAAGTCGGGGGCAAGGTACTCGTAGCCGAGACGATGAGCCATTTGCCCCAGCGGCATGAGAACCCGCCCGTTCCCGCCCCCGCCGTGGAGCAGAAGAACCTTGAGTGGCGCGTCGGCGAGAGGCAGCCGGTCGATATGGACGTCCGCGTCACGCCATCTCCACCACTCCTCAGTCGGAAGCGTAGCCGCAGTGTAGCGCATGCTCAGAGGCAGAAACTTCTGGTATGCATGCCATTCGGGGCGATCGCTGTAGCGTGGATGGCGGGGTTTATTTGCCATGCGTGCTCCACCGTCAGGTATATCAGCAGCCGGCGGGTCACTCAACACCGGACATCCGGCTTCATCCGCAAATGCGGCGCTTGAAGGAACCTCAGCTCTTGATATTCTGCGGTTCGTGTTTTTGGAGTTCCCACTCGATCCGCTCGGACAAGAAAACCTTGACGAGCGACTGATAGGGAACGTCGTTCTTGTTGGCCAGGAGCTTGAGCTCCTCGAGCATTGATTCGGGCAACCGCAAGGAGATCGTCTTGGTGGACGGCTTCAGATTCGGAAATGCACCGCGTCGTGACTTCGACCAATCAACGAACTCGGTCGAGTCGTGCTCAGACCAGAACTGCCGTTCCTCTTCTTCGCTTCTGAACTCCGGTATGTCTTTCATCCTTGATACACCTTTCTCTCTCGACGACTCATATCACGTGCCGATATCACCCTGATTCGATCGCCCCGGACCGTGAACGCCACAAAGAGCGCACGATTGTTGTCGGTCTGGCCGAGAACGAAGTAACGCCGCTCGATTCTGGTGTGCCTCACGTCGTCGGCTACGATGAGCGGATGATTGAAGAACACCTGCTCCGCCTCATGCGGGCTCACCCGGTGTGAATCCCAATTCTTGTTGACGTTACCCTCGTCCCACTCGAAGCCCTTGAACTCCGGCAACGACACAGATTCCATGTGCACTCAGTGTATATCTTGAGGATATACGAATCAAGATAAGGTTGCTGGAGCTTCGTAGGACGGCGACGGGGCACAGAACACCGGATTTCACCGCGAACGCACGTGCCGGCACGCCGTTGAGCGCATCCGCTTGACCACAACCGGGTACCCCGTTATTATGTCATATACCCTACCCGGGTATAG
>JAAAOH010000122.1 GCA_009908925.1 Spirochaetota bacterium
GTGTGCGACTGTGATCTCACGTTCTACCCTGCAGACGGTTCTTATTACATGACCCCATCACCTCTATGTATCGACAGGTTAGTGGGTTGAGCCCTGACTCTATCGCGGGCCCGGGGAATTTTCCATGTTTCTCTAAAAATGGAGGGCTGTGGTCACCGGAGGCGTCGCAAGCGCCGCCGCGCGTACACATCGCCCGAGGGGCCGAGCGTCGGCATGGCGGCCAGGAGCGAGCTTATCTCCCCGGGCGTGAGCCACCGCTCCCCTGCGAGTGTCATGGTTTCGCCAAGAGCGTAGTTGTACTCGTAGGCGTCGAGCTCTTCCAGTCGCTGGACGCAGCGAATGGCGACGTCAATAGAGGCGGGAAGGAACTCGAAACTCAAGAGCGGCAGCGCCACCGAGAGTCCTGCAAGCACCTCCGCCTCGAAGCCTTCCACGTCGATTTTCACGAAGTCGGGTGCGCCGTGCTCTTCCATGAGTGCGTCGAGCGTCGTCACAGACACCCGCTCCTCGGTATCCCAGGAGATGCCGCGGAAGTTGTCGACGCGGCCTGCCGTTGAGATCCAGCTCTCGGAAAGGGTGCTCAGGGTCGGTGATGCCTCACTGACGTGGAGGACGCGCTCCCCCTTCTGCTGGCCGCAGGCGGCCGGCACGATAGTAACGCCGGGGTCGCCCCGGTACAGGCTTCTCAGAACCGAAAGCGGCGCGGCCTGGGGCTCCACCGCGACGACCCTCGCGCCGAGGCGCCGCAGGGCCCGGACACGATTCCCGACATGGGCGCCGATGTCGAAGGCGAGCGCGCCGGGGCCGATGCCCAGCACCCTGCCATAGAGCCGCTTCTCGCCGCGAAGCCGAAACGGCTTCCCGTAATATACGACGAGGGTCTTTGCCATGCCGAGGGTGCGGCGGAACCTGCTCACTCTCCGTCCGACCTTGCCGCCCGCTCGATCTCCTCGACCCGCGCCATGATCTCCTGGTACTTGCGATTCGTGATGGGAAAGAAACTGAGAACGATAATGCCGGCTACGAAAAAGAAGGCGGGGACGGGGCCGGTGAGAAGGCGGATACCGAACATCGCGGCCTCCGACTGCGTCTCCGCCGGGATGCCGCCCACGCTCTCCTGGTATCCGAACATCGAGAGCATCCATCCGCTGAGGCCGATGCCGACAGCCTGGCCGATTTTGCTGGAGAAGGTCCACATCCCGTAGAATACGCCCTCGCGGCGGACGCCTCGCTCAGCGTAATCGTACTCGACCACATCGGGCACGATGGACCAGGGCATTACGTAGTTCGTTGCGAAGCCGAGACCGGCGACGAACATCAGGACGTAGCTGAACTGTACGCCGGCGCGGTGTCCAAAAAAGAAGAATACCAGCACGCCGACGGCGAAGATGCCCATCCCGACGTTGTAGCTGTGCTTCTTGCCGATGCGCCTGGAGATGCGCACCCACACGGGGATGGCGAGGACCGCCGCGCCGAGGAGAATGGGCAGGGCGATCTGGAATGCCGCCTCGTTTCCGTAGATGTATCGGAAGTAGTAGAGAAGTGAGGTCTGCAGTACATTGACGCCGGTCATGTGCAGGGTCCAGGGAATGAGCGCTGTCAGGAAGACCTTCATCGTGAGAACTTGCAGATAGGACTTGAACACCTGCTCCTGCCGGTGGAGACGCGGCTTGGGATGCTCGCGCACGGAGAACACGACGATCAGCATGGCGGCAGCCATGATTCCGCCGGTTACGAAGCCCATGCCGGTCCACGCGAGTCGCCCGCCGCCGAACGCGTTGACCAACGGCAGGACAATCGCGACCCCGACGAAAGTTCCGACCACCGCAAAGCTCATCCGGAAGCCGTTCAGAACGGTGCGCTCGTAGTAGTCGTCGGTGAGTTCGGGGGTCATCGCCCCGTAGGGGATGGAAACCAGGGTATAGGCCGTGTTCACGAGGCAGTAGGTAACGGTGGCCAGGATGAAGAGCGCCACCTGGCTTGCGGCTCCGAAGGGCATGAACAGGAGGCCCATGCCGAAGAACAGCAGTACCGCGCCGACCACGATAAAGGGCCGGCGACGCCCCCACCGCGTGGTCGTCCGATCCGATATGTAGCCCACCGCAGGGTCGGTGACGGCGTCCCACACCTTGCCGATCATAATCGCGGTCCCAGCGAGACCCGCCGCGATTCCTGCAACATCGGTGAAATAGAACAGGAGATAGAATCCCATCATCGTAAAGAAGAGATTCCCGCCGAGGTCTCCTATCCCGTAGCCTACTTTCTTTGCCGTCGAGAGTTGCTGCATATCCCGAGTACTATACACCCGAACGGCGGTGGGTGCACCTCCTGCGTGACCCGGAGTTTGCAGTACATAGCGGGTGTTCGATGTGGGCCGTAGGACGTGTGAAGCGCTCTGAATCGCTCAGGTCTTGAAACGACCCGTCTGGGATTTCACCTGCTCCACGAGCGTGCGATTCTGGTTACTCATTGACGAGACGGTGTCCATTGAGGCGGTTATCATGTCGCTTCCGCTTGCGATTTCTTCGATGAGGGCGTTGACCTGCCGGCTGATCTCGACGAGCTTCGTTATCTCCTCGAGGATCGCCTTCGAGCCCGTGGAAATTTCCGTAATGCCGCCCCGCACCTGCCCCCCCATGTCTCGCATGGTCTCGAGGTTGTCGCGTACCGCCTGGCTGCCTTGCTCCTGCTCCTGCATGGAATCGCGAACCGTCGTCTCGAGCTCGTTTACCGTGCTCACCATCTTCTGCATGGAGCTGAACGCTTCGTCCGCCTCCTTGCTTGCGGAAACGGCGTTGTTGACGTACTCGCCGGTCTTCTTCAACTCTCCGGAGATAATCTTACTCTGTTCGGCGGAGTTCTCCGCGAGCTGGCGAATCTCATCGGCTACGACTGCAAAACCGTGACCGTACTCGCCGGCATGCGCCGCCTCGATTGCCGCGTTCATCGCGAGCAGGTTCGTCTGCGCGGAAATCTTCGCGATGAGCTGATTGGCCTGCTGAAGCTGCTCCGATTGCTCGGCAACCTCACCGATCCGGTCGGTGACCCGAGTGATGGTGCTTCGGCCGTGCTCGGAGGACTCCACGAGTTTCCCGACGTACTGGTCCACCTGCTCGAGGTTGCGTGTGATGCTGGAGATGCTTGCCGTCATTTCCTCGACGGCGCTGGCTGAGTCTTCGATGTTGTCCGAGAGCGTGCCGATGTTCGACTCCAGCGAGGAGATGTTGCCCGTGATCTCCTCGATGGCGGCAGAGCTCTGACCGACACTCGATTCCTGTTCCTGGATGAGGGTCGCCACTTGCCCCACGACTCCGTTGATGGATGATGCAGAGTCGCGCGTCTCGTCGGTGCTCTGGTCGAGCTCGCCCGCGTTCGAGGCGAGTCGCTCGCTTGCCTCTTGAATACTCGAGACGATCTCGGAGAGGTTGGAAACGAATTTGTTGACGTGACGGGACAGACGCCCTACCTCGTCGGAGCGGTTCTCCGGCATCCGAAGGGAGAGGTCGCCGTCACCCTGTGCGACGCGTTTGAGGCTGTCGGCGGTCGCCGTGAGTGGTCGTGCAACCATGGCACGGGTGATGATGACCAGGAGGGCAGCGCCGACCACCGTCAGGCCGGCGATCACAACAGCCAGCAGGAGAATGCGCTGCTGTGCCTCCGAACGCAGCTCTGTTGTGTCGATGACGCTCACCAGCTGACCGTTTATCTCTCCTGAGAAGTCGCGGAGAGGGATGTAGGCTTTATAGAAGCGACCTGTTTCATCGAGGACGACATCCGAGGTCTCTCGCGCTCGCCGCACGCTTTCCGCCGAGATAGTTTCCCGGGGGTCTATCCAGTCTTCGGTGACAGAGGAGACCAGGCTGTCTCCCACGCGGCCGAGAAAGTACTCCTCGTAGTCTTCCTCAAAGAACAACCGGTCGGCCGCAGCCGCATCGATAAGCAGCACGATGCCGTTCTGAAGGCCGGTGTCGAGAAAGGGTACGAGGCGAGTCGGCTGGAAGTAGACTTCCACACTTCCGAGGTAGGTTCCTCCGTCGACGATCGGGGCGATTCCGCGGATCACGAAACCGCCGCGGCCGAGTTCGACGGTCTCGAGCGGTTCGCGCGTGCGCTCTACCTCGATGATGGTTCTGCGAAAGCCGGAGAGGTCGTCACCGGCGCGCTCGGTCCACGTCCGGTAGAAGCTGGTAGCCGGCGGCCGGTGGAAATGGATGCGGTAGTCTTCGATTCCCGAGGCCTCGGCGAGGGCCTCAGCGATCCCGTCTACTGCGGCCGCGAGCTGCCGGCGCCCGGATTCAACGTCCGGATTGCGGTAGGCCTCTTTGACCTGCTCAAGCTCCGCCAACACCGTGGAGACCTGCAGGGCCTCCTGCTGAAGCTCGCCGATGACCTCCTCGACAAGCGCGGCCTGTGAGCGCAGGTTCAACTCGAGCGCCGATGTTGTGACGCGGTTGATATCCCGTGCGCCTACGACACCGACGATGACCAGGATAATGACGATTAGAAGTACTGTTACTCCGGATAGCTTCTGGGATAGACCGAGGCTTTTCATAGTTGCTGCTTAGAATAGTGGGGGACAAAATTGATGTCCACCAGATTGTGGCAATGCGCTGTTGCAACCTGCATGAGTAGAGAGGTGCCGCACGTTGCAATCTGCAGGTTTTCCTGGGGCGGCTGCGGCAGGCCGCCCGGCGAGAAGCCCGGCGACGCCCCCGCGAGGCCCCCGCGAGGCCCCTGCGGCGCGCCAGAGTGCCCGAGGCGGGGCAAAAGGGCGGGTGTCCCCGCCGCCACACGCCGCGGCGGCGCTGGTTTCGGCGTTATGGCCCGCTCTTTGCAGCAATGCCGGTAGAACCACAGATCATGGAGGTTGGATATGAGAATCAAATGTGGAGTTCCGGTATACGCAAACGGAGAGCACGTCGGAAACGTGCGTGGTGTACGCGTGGATGCAGTGAACGACCGGGCGAGCGGAGTGGTCCTCGGGCCGAGCACCTCCGAGCATGAGTGCTACGAACTCGAGCTGGAACTGATCTCCTCCGCGGACACCGAGAGCATCCGCACGGATGCGCCGGCGGAGCGGGCGGTCACGCTGCTGTCGACCACCTGCGGGGAAGAGGACGTGCGCATGTCACACTGGCTGAACAGCCTGGTGCCCGATACCGGCTGGGAGTCCTTCGACAGCTCCGCGCGGTTTGTCACCTTTTCCGAGCCCGACCGGGGCGAGTTCACCCTGCCGGGCTCACGCGAGGTCGGCATGGAGTCCTGCGGCGACGGCATATTCGAGTCTATCGAGGTCGATGCTCGGGGCTATATCGACAGCGTGACCATACGCGTCGATGAGAACACGGGTGCAACGGTACCGATGAAACCCGTGATGAAACGCTCCCGCGAATCGCTCGTGGAGTCCGCGCACAGCAGCCTTCGACCGGCCTGACCGGCTCAGCGCCGCCGGCCATCCGCCGCCGGCGGCCGTATTCCGAGGGTCTTCATTTTTCTGTACAGGGTGCTTGGATCGATACCGAGCTCTTTCGCGGCTTTGGAGCGATGCCCTCCGTTCCGCCGGAGGGCCGCCTCGATGGCGCTTCGCTCGAGCGACTCGAGTGTCCCGCCGACGGCAGAGGCACCGAGCTGATCCTGAAACTCCTGCGGGAGGTCCTCCACCTCGATCTGACCCTCGGGGCGGAGAACGAACGCCTGCTCAATGACGTTCTCGAGCTCACGCACGTTGCCCGGGTAGTGATAGAGCATCAGACGGTTCAGCGCCTCTTTGGATACCCCCGAGACCTGTTTCCCCTGCAATTGATTGAACTTGGCGATGATGCCGTCCACGAGCAAGGGTATGTCCTCTTTGCGCTGGCGCAGTGGTGGCAGCACGACGTGGATGACACGTATGCGGTAGTAAAGGTCATCTCGAAATCGGCCCTGCTTCACGAGAGTCTCGAGCGGTCTGTTCGTGGCCGCAATGACCCGCACATCAACCGGTACGGGCTCCACCGAGCCGAGCGGCTCCACCTCACCCTCCTGCAGCACCCGCAGAAGCCGGACCTGCATGGCGGGCGAGATGTCGGAGATCTCGTCGAGGAAGATTGTGCCGCCGTCGGCGAGCTCGAAGCGTCCCGGTTTGTCTTTTCGGGCATCGGTGAATGCGCCGGCCTTATGGCCGAATAGCTCGGACTCGAGCAGGCTGTCGGGCAGCGCTCCGCAGTTTATGGCGATGAACGGTGCGGCGTGACGTGGCGAGAGGTTGTGAATGGCCCGTGCCACGAGTTCCTTGCCGGTTCCCGTCTCCCCTTCGATTACCGCAGTGCTCGAGCTCTCCGCTATGCGGGGAATGAGGGAGAACAGGCGTTGCATGGGAGCGCTCTTTCCGATTATGTCCTGCAGCGTATATCGACCGTCGAGCTCCCTGCGAAGGCGCTCGATGGCGTCGACATCACGGAAGGTGAGCACTCCGCCGACGACCCGACCGTCTTCGTCTCGAAGCGGTGAGGCGGATATCTGAACCGCGTTCCCGCGCTCGGCCGCGGTCGCGATCGTCGTCTGCACGCCGCCCACCGCCACTCCTGTCTCGATTGTCTGTCGGAGCGGACATCGGGTCTGGCATGATTCGGCGCGAAGCACGTCGCAGCAGTGCTTACCCATCGCCTCCCAGCGATTCGCTCCCGTAATAACTTCCGCCGCCTTGTTGAAGGAAGTGATGCTCAGGTCGAGGTCAACGGTGAGCACGCCCTCACTGATGGAGTTGAGGACCGCGTCGGTATGTCTGCACGGAGGATTCTGTTCCATTGTCGATAGTATATGATACCATGTGAGGCGAATGGAAAGAACGGTGTTCGACAGGATCATTGCCGGGGAAACGGATGCGGATATCGTCTTCGAGAACGAGGACGTCGTAGCCTTCCGCGAAATTGCGCCCCAGGCGCCGGTGCACGTGCTCGTCATACCCCGAACGCGCATGAAGAACATTTCCGAGTCGACCGAACACAATCCGGTTGTGATCGGGAAGCTCATTCAGGGCATTGCCGAGACCGCACGACTGCTGGGGCTCGAGGAAACCGGCTACCGCGTGGTGTTCAACACCGGTCGAGATGCCCTGCAGACGGTTCCCTACCTCCACGGCCATATCCTCGCCGGCCGTACCCTGGGGTGGCCTCCCGGCTGAATCGAGTGATCAGTCAGTTCGATACGCTGAGAAGGGTTTGACACGGCGGGCAGTCCCACATATCGTTTTCGCATGATCACCAAACTGAAAACAAACGCCCGGTACGCCCTTCTCATTCCCACAAGCATGGGAGTGCGGATCACGCCGAAAGACCGCCAGCCGGTACAGACATCGCGTGACTTTGCGATGCAGGTAACGAGCGCCGAGAGTAACGTCGCGAGTGTGTCATCCTTTCTCGGCTTACCGGTAAAGGTGCTCACCGCACTCGTCTCGGGCAGCCCGATTGCTCGCATGATCGCCGACGATCTCGGCCGCCGTCACATTGACGTGGAGGCCAAGTACGTCGAGCAGGGTGGTCCCTGGGGCTATCGTCACCAGTTCAACATCGCGGACGCCGGGTTCGGCGGGCGCGGGCCACGTGTGCACAACGACCGCGCCGGCGAGGCCGGGCGGAGCCTCGCGGCAGGTGATTTTGATCTCGACCGCATCTTCGATGCCGAAGGCGTGCAGGTGGTGCATCTCTCCGGTCTGGTGGCTGCGCTCTCGCCGAGCACGGGAGAACTCTGCCTCGAGATCGCCCGCAAGGCGAAGCAGGCGGGTACGGTGGTCAGCTTTGATCTCAACTATCGTGCCTCTTTCTGGGAAGAGGATCCGGAGCGATTGCGGAAGGTGTTCCACGAGATCGCAACGCTCTCCGACGTCCTCATCGGCAACGAGGAGGACTTCCAGCTGGCCCTCGGACTCACGGGGCCGGAGGCGGGTGGAAAAGACCTCGCCGCGAAAATTGATGGTTTTAAGGGCATGATCGAGGAGGCCCGCGTGGCATATCCCGATGCGAAACTCTTCGGCACGACCCTGCGCGAAGTCGTGAATGCCAATGAGCATATGTGGGGCGCGATCCTGCACGCGCCCGACGGATGGCATATCATCGAGCCGCGCTCCATACAGGTTCTCGACCGGATCGGTGGTGGTGACGGCTTTGTGGGCGGCCTGCTCTACGGGTTCCTGCGGGGCTGGGACGCCGAGGAGTGCCTGCAGTTCGGCTGGGCGAGCGGCGCCCTAGCGGTCAGCATGGAGACCGACTACGGCCAGCCGGCCGACGAGGATCAGATCCGAAGCATCTGGCAGGGAGACGCCCGCGTGAAGCGGTGAGGCCGGACGCGGCGGGGGTGCGTGCGACGGCCGCCGAGCCCCGCGAGCCACCCGTAAAAGCTCATAAAGTCGATTTTCTCAAAAACACCTTGCACGAATCTCCAAAGCAGGTATAAACTCTATTCAGTCTCGAAGGAGGCATTCACCGCTTTGCGAACCGGTGTTCGAATCCGGTTTCGGAGCGGAGGGGGCATAACATGCGTTGGAAAGATCTGAAACTGAGCGTGAAACTGTCGGTAGGTTTCGGTGTCGTCCTTGTGCTGCTCGCCGGGCTTTCCGTCTGGGCGGTGCAAGGCGTACAGGGTATCGTTCGAAACGCCGAAGAGGTCATCGTCGGCAACGAGCTCCGCGGTGACATTGTCCAGCGGGAGGTCGATCACCTGAACTGGGCGAACGACGTCAACGCCCTCATCACCGATGATTCGATCCACGAA